>WHTP01000121.1 GCA_009377695.1 Hyphomicrobiales bacterium
GCCGAAGCCCAGGAAGACCACGGCTCCGGCCGACGCCGCGATCACCACCATGCAAATTGCGATGAAGACGGCTGCGAGACGCATGATCGCTCCAAGCCGAAATGAGGCCCTTGGCGGCGGTGATTCGCCCGATTCGGCTCAATCTCTATGAGGCCAGGGGCCGGCGCAAGCGATCTCCATAGCCCGATACGGTCATTTGGGAACGGAACCCGCAGGCGGCAACTGAGGCCGCGGGGGAATGAAGGCGTAGTAAATGAGCTCGCCACGCCGGGGGTACAGCGTGTGCCGCGGCACCGTCAGCGGGGGCTGCAACTCGGCATTCGGGAAGCTGCGGCGGATGTTCTCGGGCAGGCCCTCTTCATTCGGCTGCCAGAGCAGGACGGCGCCATGGCGTTCGAGGTCGTTGACGTCGATCCACGGGCTGATCGCGAGCTCGCCTTCCACGATGACGTGCGGGCGGTCTGGCGAGTAGACCGCGACATTATTGGAGGCGAACTGTCCGGCGCCCGGGAGCCGACGCGGTCCCCAGATTTCCTGGTTGATCACGATCGCGCCGCCGACATATTTCAACGGCGTTCCGGTCCGTTCCCGCCATTGCCGGGTGATCGTGTCGGCCAGGAGCTGACCGGGGAATTGCGTGGCCTTGGAACGGTCGCGGATGAAAGGCTCGCCAAGTTCCGCGATCGCGAAGCCCAGGGGAAAAGCGATCAGCACCGCGAGCGTGCCGGCGGCGAACCTCCGTAGCTGTTTCGGGTCCAGCGATGGCGGCCAAAACATCAGCACAGCCAGCGGCGCGAACGACCACAGCGGATAGCCCCACATGGCGATCGGCTGACGTCCGAGCATCGCGGCGATGACGGTCGTCACCGCGAACGGGCCGAGCGCGAGCGCGCCAACATAGCGCCGGTTGAAGGCGTCGTCGCTTGATATGTCCGCTTTCGCGGAGCGGCGCAGCAGGTAGAGCAGCGCAAGCAAGAGGAGTGCGGGCAGCAGGTAGAGAAGCTGGCCGCCGGTCCAGCGCAGCGGGAACAGGACATGGTCATACCAGTGCCGCGCCGGGGCAGCCCGGTCGTCGACGTATTGGAACGGCATGAAATCGTTGTTGACCAGCCACCAGACATTCGGTGCGATCACGACCGCGAACACGAGCGCCATCGCATAAGGCCCGGGCGTGCGCCAGGCGCGCCGCGCGAACGGATCGAACAACAGGACCAGGCCGAGCGTCGCAGCCAATGCGAACACGGCGTATTTCGACCAGAATGCGCCGGCGAGGAACAGCCCGGCCAGCATCCAGTCGATGGTTCGGCCGCGGACGATGGCGCGCCAGAAGAACAGTCCGGTCAGCGCCCAGAACGGCAGTTGCATCTGGTCGTGGGCGAACTTCACAGCCGAGAAATTGTAGTAGTGGACCGCTTCAAGCGCGACCACCGCGATCAGTGCTTTGACCTCGCCGACAAGCTCGCGCGCCAGCAGCCAGACGACGTAGAGGCAGACCACGGCCGCCAAAGGGCCGAGCATATAGACGACGTCGATCTGGCCGGTGAGGCGATAGGCAAGGTCGGTGACCCACCACGGCAGCGGCGGGTGCTTCCAGTAACCGAGCTGCCATTCCTTGCCCAGCGCGAGGCCTTCGACCAGGTCGAGCTGTAGATTCCAGGAGACCAGCGCCGGCACCAGTGTCCACACCGCCAGATGGAAGCCGAGCACCCACGCCAGCGCCGCCGCCGGGCGCCGCTGCGCATAATCGACGATCGAACCAAAAAATCGGTGGATGGTGGCTGTTACGGCCATGCCGCCGCGACCCCTAAAGCGTGATGAGTTTAGGTGGATTGGACGCGGTCCAGCGAGTCCGGTCACCTCCCCTTGAAAAGGGGAGGTCGGCGACCCCCGACTTGATCGGGGGGAGCCGGGTAGGGATCAAAATCATGCGCTGTTTCATCCCCTCCCCAACCCTCCCCTTTTCAAGGGGAGGGAGCGCACCACCGCCGCGGTAACGACCTCGACCTAAACTCATCTCGCTTAGCGTGCCTGTAGGCGACACATCGCAGAATTTCTGTGGAGTCGTCCAGCCAAGCCCATGCCTTCGCCGTTGCGGAGATTGATGCTAGTGTGGCAGTCCTCCGCACCATGCCGGACATCCGAATGGCCCCCGCCGCCATCGAGTTCTCGATCGTGCTGCCCGCCCATAACGAGGCCGGCAACATCGCGCCGATCATTGCGGAGTTGAAGCGTCTGATGTCGCGGCTCGGCCGCACCGAGATCATCGGCATCGACGACGGCTCGACCGACGGCACGCTCGACGCCCTGCGGGTTGCAGCGGACGCCGACCCAATGGTCCGCTACGTGTCGTTCACGCGCAATTTCGGTCACGAGGCGGCGATGCGCGCCGGGCTGCGTGCGGCGCGCGGCCAGGCCGTGATCGTGATGGATGCGGACTTCGAGCATCCGCCCGAGGTGGTCCCGCAACTGGTCGAGCAGTGGCGCGCGGGCTTCAAGGTAGTGGCGGGGCAGCGGACGGACGATGCAGCCGTGTCGCGCTTCAAGCGTGCGACGTCAAAGCTCTATTATCGGACATTGGGTGCGCTCGGCGACGTGCAAATGGAGCCCGGCAGCGCCGACTTCCTGCTGATGGATCGCGCCGCCGTCAACACGATCAATCGGTTCGAGAGCCACGAGCTGTTCCTGCGCGGCCTCGTGCGCTGGCTCGGATTTCCGATCGCCAGGGTCACCTACCAGCCCGGGCAGCGGCGGCACGGCGCCAGCAAATACTCGGTCGGCCGGATGGTCGAGCTTGCACTCACCGGCATCGCCGCCCACAGCGTGCGGCCGCTGCGCGCCGCCATCTGGCTGGCGCTGACGTTTGCCGCCTTGGGACTGCTGTTCGTCGTCTACTCGATCGTCAGCTTCTTCTTCGTCCAGCATACGGTCGCAGGCTGGACATCGATCATGGCGGCGATCGCGATCCTCGGCGCGGCGCAGCTCTTCGTGCTCGGCATCATCGGCGAATATGTCGGACGCATCCTGCGCGAAACCCGCCGGCGCCCGAACTACGTGGTCGCCGAGACCGAATCCGATGCCCGTCCCAGTGTGGCGGCGGTCGATCAATCCGAGCGGATGTTGCCTGCCGCGGAATAGTGGCGGATCATGACACGGCGCGGATCACCCAGCCGATCTTCTCGAATACTTGTGATCTGGCCGTTACGGCGCGGGGGGAGAAGGGGCGCTAAGCACTGTTAGCAGAGGGTGGTGTGAGCTTTCTGACTGCGCCTTCAAGTCGCTTTGTCGCGCTGATGAGGTCTGCAAGCAGCTTCGCATCAATCTCTAAGCGACCTTCGTATTCTGCCAAGTTTCGTTCGTTGTGAGCTTTGAGGAACGTCTGTACATCGGCGTTGTTCGTGCCCAACGTATGAGCAAGAGTCTGGAAGACGATATCGCGCCGGTTGTTGGATCGATATCCATGTTGACGGAGGGCAGCGAGCGCCAGCCGATGGGCGGCGCCATACGCCAACGTAAACTGACTATCGGTCCCTATGCTCTCGTTCTGTGCGTCGGCCAAGCTGACGCGGGCCGACGCAACCATCGCATCAAATTCCTTCCGTGTGGGCGGCTCGGCTTTGAGGCTTCCAATCTTTACGAGGTTGTCGAGCTCTTGCTTGCCCATCGTTGACTTGCCTGTGGCTGAAGGTCCTTCTCGGAACCAATAATGAAGATTTTCGGAGAGTGGCTGATTTTGTTGAACACAGATCCTTTGTCGGATGTCTTGCGGCGCCAATCCTCCGGCGAAAGAAACAAGGGATGGACCCTTCGCCGAAGCTTGCTCTCAACATTTAGCGCCGCTGTATAAAGGTCGGAGTAATTCAAGTCCTCTCCGATCACCATGAGGTCAATGTCGCTGTGAGCCGTGTCGTCGCCCTTCGCGACAGAGCCGTACACGAAGGCGCTCTTGATCGCGTCGGCGTATGGCTCGAAGGATTTCTTGATGGGCTCGGCTAATCCAACGGTCTTCTCAACAAGCGCTCGCAGCTCTTCAAAGATCGGAGCTGCTTGGTTCGCCCGGTAGTGCTTTTGATTGCCGATGCGCTCGACAGTCACGAGGCCGCTTCTCGCCAACTTCGACAATTCGCGCTCAACGGCACCCGACCCGGAGGCGACCTTTCGAACAATCTCCGACGTGTAGAAGCTGCGCTCGGGATGACTGAAAATGAGCGCGAGGACGCGCTGCTGGACCTTCGAAAACAGCGCGTTGGACAGATTGATGGTGTGGGTTTTCTTCTTACCCATGTGGGGAAACATAATCCCCAAATTGGGTAGGATCAATGAATGGCCGTAAAATGCAGTATTTTCAATGATCTATCCTCGGGGCCCGTCGTGAGCAATCCGAGCCTGCGAGCAGACACCTTACAGCGTCACCGCAATCCGAACGGGCGAAGGGGTACTCCAGATGCGGCCGATCGAGGCGCCGCATGATCGCGACGTCCGCATCCGGCACCGGCCGCGGCAGGTAATACACACTGCCGCGGCTGATGTTCAGAGCGTCCGCCTGCCTCGCGATCGGCAGGCCATGCCCACGGTCGATCATCGCTTTGCGCTCAGCAATCCCGCCTTGGTGAACGCGCCTTCAAAAAAATCGTTCTCCAGCGTCAGCTCGCCGATCTTGGCGTGCAGCGACTTTACGTCGACGGCAGGCTCGGCCGGCGCGCCGCCGCTCCCGGGACCAAATACATCGGCCAGCAGCGCCTTCGACCTGCGCCTTCCACGACGTCACCTGATTGGGATTGACGTCGAACTGCTCGGCAAGCTGCGTAATCGTCCGATCGCCCTTGATGGCGGCAAGCGCCACCTTCGCCTTGCTTTCACCCGCGAGGCCATCGAAATACTTAAACATGATGGTGACGAAGCCCTCAAGACATTCGTCCGGGCAAATTTTAAATTGGTATTGCTGACGCCAGATGAGGCCCGTATCTTGGACCGGAAAAATAGGTCGAAACTGACCCCTCGCCGGATTGAGGACGCAGGGATTGTCCTAATGCCACATTCAGACTGAGAGATTACGGTGACACTTTACTCATCTCCAATAGTCTCAGTTGATCGCTGACCGGTTCGCGGTCGTGTGCCATCGCAGCAAATGCTGAACAGACCGGACAAGCTGTGAAATCCGGGCCGCCCGCTGACAATTGCTGTGGACACGCGCGACATCGAGCTTCCATCGATGTGACCGCGCCAACTTCATCCTCGGCCGTGCCGCTATCGACAGGATGTCAACCGTCCCGCGGTGGATAGCGGCGCGCAAGGTTTGACGGCGGCTTGCCTGCGATTATCGTCCTGCCGTTCCGTCCGCCCAGGGTGCTCGTCGCGAGGCATTGCATGAGCAGGTCGGGATCGGCGTCCTGCGCGTTGCCGATGCAAGCAACACTCGGGAGGCGCCCGGCCTGTGAGACTTGAGGGCACCGCCCCGCTGTGCACCGCCCGAGGGTTTCGCAAAATCCGGAGCCAACAATCGCCGCGGTGGAGCGCCGAGAGGCGAGCATCCCGATCGCAAGGGATGCGAGACGCCTCGCAAGCGTCTGCGGATCGGCGTCATCGATCCGCGAAAGGGTGCCTCGCAAGCACCCGAGCGCCTATCGGCGCTCCGCTCCCTCGCCTGCGTGCGTGGGGACATCAGCAAACCTCGGAGGAGGCGATGCCTCGCGAGAACGATGAGGCGTGTCTCGGTGCGGGTGAATTCTTGCAACAACGGGGCTCCGGGACCCTCATGGTGAGGAGCGCCATGGCAAACACGGCAACCCAAATGCATTCTCGCGTAGGCGCGTCTCGAACCACGAGGGCCACGTCCGGGCCTCATCCTTCGAGACGCCTCGCCATAGCGCGTCGAAGACGCGCGTAAACGCGCTTATGGCTCGGCCCTCAGGATGAGGATCAAGACCGGCTCGCCACAGGCAAAGAGAGGCTCGAAATGAACAGAGTGCGCTCCCTAAGCGACCGCCTTGATCGTCTTGGCAACCTTGTCAAAGATTTCGCTGATCTGATCCTCGCTCACGATCAGCGGCGGCGTCAGCGCGATGGTCTCGCCGGTGACGCGAACGACGAGGCCCTCGTCATTGAACGCATGCACCATGGCGTCGTAGGCGCGGCGGCCGACGGCGTCGGGCCGCGAGGCGAGATCGATGGCGGCCGTGATGCCGATGGTGCGGATGTCGAGCACGTTCGGCAGCCCCTTCAGGCCCATAGCCTTATCGGCCCAGACCGGCTCGAGCTTGCGCGCGCGCTCGAACAAGCCTTCCTCGCGATAGAGATCGAGGGTGGCGAGCCCGGCCGCGCAGGCGAGCGGGTGGGCGGAATAGGTATAGCCGTGGAACAGCTCGACCGCGTGCTCGGGCCCGCGCATGAAGGCGTCGTAGATCGGCTTTCGCACGATCACGCCGCCCATCGGCACCGCGCCCGAGGTGATGCCCTTGGCGAAGGTGATCATGTCCGGCACCACGCCGTAACGCTCGGCCGCGAACGCATGGCCGAGCCGGCCGAACCCGGTGATGACCTCGTCGAAGATGAGCAGCAGGCCGTACTTGTCGCAGATCGCGCGCAGCCGCTCGAGGTAGCCCTTCGGCGGGGGCAGCACGCCGGTCGATCCGGCCATCGGCTCGACGATGACCGCGGCGATCGTCGACGCATCGTGCAAGGCGACGATGCGTTCGAGATCGTCGGCAAGATGCGCGCCCCAGTCCGGCTCGCCCATGCTGAACGCCTGCTCGGCGCGGTTATAGGTCGCCGGCAAATGGTCGACGCCGGCGAGCAGCGAGCCGAAGAACTTCCGGTTGGCGACGATGCCGCCGACCGAGATGCCGCCGAAACCGACGCCGTGATAGCCGCGCTCACGCCCGATCAGGCGCGTGCGCGAGCCTTCGCTGCGCACATTGTGATACGCGAGCGCGATCTTGAGCGCGGTGTCGACCGCTTCCGATCCGGAATTGCAGAAGAACACGTGGTCGAGGTCTTTCGGCGCCAGCGCCGCGACCCGGCTCGCCAGCTCGAATGCCTTGGGGTGCGCAAACTGGAACGCCGGCGCATAGTCGAGCGCGGCAGCCTGCGCCTGGATCGCCGCGACGATCGGATCACGATTGTGCCCAGCGTTGGTGCACCACAGTCCGGCGGTGCCGTCGAGCACCGCGCGGCCGTCGGGCGTGTAATAGTGCATGTCTTTTGCACGTGCGATCAGCCGCGGGTCGGCCTTGAACGCGCGATTGGGCGTGAACGGTAGCCAATAGGACTCGAGATCGTTCGGAACTGCTGCTGACGGACCCGATGCTGGAGGCATGATGCTGATGTCCTTTGATCCCTATTGCCGCTTGTACGCCCCGTGTACACCCGTTGGGTCGCTCTCTTGCCAGTGCGGGACCCGGCTGCTACCACCGCGCGCTTTCACGCTCGTGTAGCACGACGATGGCCGACAAGAGTAACAGACTGAAGGCGCGTCTGCCGCGCGGTCTTGCCGACCGCGGCCCGGCCGAGATCGCGGCGACCCGGCGCATGACGGACGCCATCCGCGACGTCTATGAGCGCTATGGTTTCGAGCCGGTGGAGACGCCGGCGATCGAATACACCGACGCGCTCGGCAAGTTTTTGCCGGACCAGGATCGGCCGAACGAAGGCGTGTTCTCGTTCCAGGACGACGACGAGCAGTGGCTCTCTTTGCGCTACGACCTGACCGCGCCGCTCGCGCGCTATGTCGCCGAGAATTTCGACGCCCTGCCGAAGCCCTATCGCAGCTATCGCTTCGGCTGGGTGTTCCGCAACGAGAAGCCGGGCCCCGGCCGCTTTCGCCAGTTCATGCAGTTCGATGCCGACACGGTGGGGTCGGGCACGATGGCCGCCGATGCCGAGATGTGCATGATGGCGGCGGATACGATGGAGGCATTGGGCATCCCGCGCGGCAGCTATGTGGTGAAGGTGAACAACCGTAAGGTGCTCGATGGGGTGATGGAGTCGATTGGCCTTGGTGGTGAGGAGAATGCCGGTAAGCGGCTTACGGTGCTGCGCGCGATCGATAAGTTTGACAGGTTGGGTCAAGCTGGCGTGCGAGCCTTGCTCGGCGAAGGCCGGAAGGACGAAAGCGGAGACTTCACTAAAGGCGCGGGACTAACGAATCCTGCGATCGATACGGTCATTGCTTCGACGGGTCCCATCGAAGGGGCCAATGACGTTGTAATCACGAAGCTTATGCTTGTTTCTGATTCACAAGTTGGACAGGAAGGTATTTCAGAGCTCAATTCAATCAGTTCGTTCGTTGCTGCATCTGGATACGGCAACGATCGAATTCGTGTTGACCCATCCGTCGTCCGCGGCCTCGAGTATTACACCGGCCCGGTCTACGAGGTTGAACTGCTGCTCGAGACCAAGGACGAGAAGGGCCGGCCAGTGCGCTTCGGCTCGGTCGGCGGCGGCGGCCGTTACGACGGACTGGTCTCGCGCTTCCGCGGTGAGCTGGTGCCGGCGACCGGTTTCTCGATCGGCGTCTCGCGCTTGCAGGCGGCGCTGACCATGATCGGCACGCTCGACGCCAAGCCAGCGCCCGGCCCGGTCGTGGTCACGGTGTTCGACCGCGACCGCACCGCCGATTACCAGAAGATGGTTGCGGCGCTGCGCAATGCCGGCATCCGCTCCGAGCTCTATCTCGGCAACCCGAAGAATTTCGGCAATCAGTTCAAATACGCCGACAAGCGCGGCAGTCCCTGCGTGGTCATTCAGGGCGGCGACGAGAAGGCGAAAGGCGAGGTGCAGATCAAGGACCTGATCCTGGGCGCGGAAATCGCCGGGCTGTCCAAGGAGCGGGACGACTACCTGAAGAAGCAGGCGGACGCGCAGTTCGCCGTGCCGGAGAGCGACTTGGTCGAGGCGGTGCGCAAGGTGCTCGCCCGCCACGATATCCGCTGGAGCTAACCGTTCCTTCGATGTGCCGGCGCCGGGCGCGTTTGCAGCGGCGGCGACCGACGCGATCGCTGAAACCAGGGACTAGCTATAGCTAAAGTGTGATGAGCTTACGTCGAGGTCGTTGCCGCGGCGGCGGTGCGCTCCCTCCCCTTGAAAAGGGGAGGGGCGGGGAGGGGATCAAAACGGCGGATGATTTTTGATCCCCACCCGGCTCGCTTCGCTCGCCGACCTCCCCTTTTCAAGGGGAGGTAACCGGACTCGCTGCACCGCTTCGAGTCCACCTAAACTCACCCCTGCTTTCGCTATTTCGGCGCGCCCTTCGGCTTCGGCGCGCCCTTCGGACCCATCATCTTGCGAAGATCGCGGATATTCATGGTCTTGCCACTGGCCATCACGATATCGCCGGGCTTCTGATCGGGCTTGCAGGCGCTGACCCAGCGCGCCTGGATCGTGGTGGTGCCGCCGGCTATGCCTTTCGCAGCGGCGGGGAGCCCTTCGACCTTCGAGGTCACTTTGACGCTGTAATTGCTGTTGAAGTCGCCGGTGATGACGCTTTCCGAGGTCGATTTCATCGCCCCGATCTGGCACGTGGCATTGACCACGATGGTCGCGCCGACTTTCCGGACGTCCTGCTTGGAACACAGATCGGCGCTCATATCGCCGCCAAACGCGTTCATGAGCTTGTCGGTCTCGGCGTCGGTGCACTGCTGCATCGTCTGCGGCGCGCCTGCGGCTTCATGATTGATCGTCACCTCCCACAATCCCTCCCGGCGCGTTGGAAAATCCTGGGCGGTTGCAGCGAACGATGCGCACGCAGTGCCGAGTGCGAGAACTGACGTGAATAAGCGCATGAGGCAGGACTCCGTTGATCCGACGGACGCGGCTCGTATGGCCCGATTGCGGCTTTTCTAGCTACACCGGAAGCGCGCCACGGTGCTCGGGGGCGGGTTTGTCAGTAGCGCACTTGCACGCGCGGATGCAGCCGCCGCGCACGGGCGTGTGTGTAGCAACTCCGGCGCGTGCCGACGGCCGGGATCTGATAGCGCGCGATACCCGGACGCCACAGGCAATTGAAGCCGATGTAGTCGCCGTAGATGCGATGCACGCTGGTGATGCGCGCATACTTGCCCCAGCTCGCACAATAGGCCCCGGCGATCGCGCGCGCATCCACCTCGTTTTCGCAGGACCACGGGATGATGCCGCCGGTGTCGTTGCCGCGATAAACTTGAGCGTGTGCCAGGTGTGCGTATGCGCTCGCCGACACTGCGACGGTCAATCCGATCAGGGTCAAACGCCAAGGCGCACGCATCGTTGAGCTCCCCCAGTTCCAATTTCAGTGATTCTAGAGCGCGCGCTGCACGATTGAAAGCGCGCTGTCGGCAGCGGTTTGCGTTCCTCGCAGGCGCGTGGCTGAATCCACACAGTTCGTCGGTATCCCGAGGCAGACGTGATTCGTCGCAAATTGCGCGCCGGACGGGTGCTGGGGATAATTCTGCTGGAATTGCCGGCCGGCGCCGTGGCGTTGCGGCCACAGGCAGGTTGTATCAAGCGTTCGGGGCGGTTCCGCTCTTGACCTGCCATGGGCCCCGCGGCACCGTTCCGTCTAAATAAGACGAGGGGTGGGGTCATGTGCGGCCGGTCGTCATGGTTTGCTCTTGTGCTGGCTGTGGGCACGGCGGTTGCTGGCACGGCGATGTCGGCCCCGGCGTCGGCAGGAGATGATCTTCTTCAATCGACGATCAGGGGTCTGGAGCTAAATTTCTGGCTGTCGGGTCCGCGCTACGACGGCGCCTTGCCACCGTGCAACCATGCGGCGGTGCTTGGCGCCGTGCGCGGCCGCTTCGCCGAGAAAGAAAGCACGTACTGGAATTCCAAGCTCACAATCGAAGGTTATGAGCGCATCCGTGAGACCGCGTATCGGCCATGGGCGCCGAATACCATTCCGCGCCGGTTCTGCTCCGCGCTGGCGCTCGTCTCCGACGGCTTGAAGCACCCGATCCACTATTCGATCGGTGAGACCACCGGCTTGATCGGTGTGGGCTGGGGCGTCGAATGGTGCGTGGTCGGCCTCGACCGCAACATGGCCTATAGTCCTGCCTGCAAAATGGCGCGGCCCTGAGCACCGATCAGCCGCTTTTGCCGCCCCCGATCGTTCAGCGCTGATCGAAACCGGAGCGGCCGGTTTTCCTCAAATGTTCGTTCTTGAAATGTTCCATGCGCGACGCCATAGTGGCGGGCGCGTGGGTCCAGAACTCTTATCACACGAGTGAGGGACGTTGATGGTTTGGATGCTTCGTCGGGCGGCCATTGCCGCGACCGTGCTGCTCGTAACGGCTGCCGCATCAGCACAGGATCGGCGTCAGAACCAGCCCGGCCAATTCGATTTCTACCTGCTTGCGCTGTCGTGGTCGCCGTCGTTCTGCCAGGCGTCGGCCGAAAGAGGCAGGGCGCCGCGAGAGCAATGCGGTGGGCGGCCCTATTCATTCGTCGTGCATGGGCTGTGGCCGCAATACGAAAGGGGATTCCCCGAGTACTGCCAGAACCCGGCCCCGCGCCTCGACCGCCGCATCGTCGCCTCGATGCTGGATCTGATGCCGGCGCGCCGCCTCATCTTCAACGAATGGGACAAGCACGGGGTCTGCTCCGGCCTCGGCCCGCGCGGCTACTTCGAAGCCGTGCGCAAGGCGCGCGCACAGATCAAGATTCCGGAGTCCTATATGGAGTTGTCGCAACCTCTGACGGTAACGCCGGGCGAGGTCGAGGAGGCCTTTGTCGAGGCCAATCCCGGCATGACGCGCGTGGGTATCTCGGTCACATGCGACCACCGCCGCCTGCATGAGGTCAGGATCTGCCTGTCCAAGGATCTCCGGTTCCGCGATTGTGAGCAGCTCGAGCGACGCTCTTGTCGGCGCGAGGGGCTGCTGATGCCGCCGCTGCGCGGTGGACCCGCCAGCAACTGAACGGATTCTCGCTGCGGATCGGGTTGAATATTGTTGAGTTGACCCAACGCTTCTTCCGCTCGTCACCAAACACGCAAGCGAGAACCTCCCGCTCGCGCGGGAATGAGCCGGGATAGAGCCGGCCCAACCCGAAAGACTGGCACTCTCGCCGATGAACTATCGCCACGCCTATCATGCCGGTGGCCCCGCCGACGTGGTGAAGCATGCGGTGCTGGCTCGCATCCTGGTTCACCTCAAGAACAAGCCCGCAGCCTTCCGGGTGATCGACACCCATGCCGGCGCCGGGCTCTACGATCTCTGCGGTCCGGAGGCGACCCGCAGCCCCGAATGGCGGGATGGCATTGCCCGCCTTCTCCCCGCGCCGATGACGGACAAAGCGCGCGCACTGCTGTCGCCCTATCTTGACGTCGTCCGCGCCCTCAATCCCGGCGGCGAGCTCGCCACCTATCCGGGATCGCCGGTCCTCGTGCGTGCGATGCTGCGCAGCCAGGACCGCCTGATCGCCTGCGAACTCGAGCCTGGCGCAGCGGCCGCGCTCGTCCACAATCTCGGTCGCGACCGCCGCACCAAGGCCGTCGAGATCGACGGCTGGACGGCGCTCAACGCCTATGTGCCGCCGCCGGAGCGGCGCGGCGCCGTCCTGGTCGACCCGCCATTCGAGGCCGCGGACGAGTTTTCGCGGCTGGCCCAGGCGGTGGAGACGGCCCACCGCAAATGGGCGACCGGCATCTTTTTGCTCTGGTACCCGCTCAAGGGACGGCAGGAGTCCGACGCTCTGGCACGCCGCCTTCGGCGTTCGGCCATTCCTAAGGTACTGCGGGCCGAAGTCGATTTCGCCACAGCACGCGAGCCAGGGCGCCTGGCGGGTTGCGGGCTGATCGCCGTCAATCCACCCTGGACGCTGGCCGACGAAATGGAAACCTTGCTGTCGCTTTTTGCCGGAATTTTTGCGGGCGCCCAGCGGGTCGATTGGATTGCTCGCGGCGAATAACCGTCGCCCAGTAGATCATGTCCGTGCTGCTGCTCGTGCCTACTTTTCCGCAACCGCGGATTAGAATACGCTCACACCGGTTGGCTTTGACGTTCCGCCTCCGTTGGGGGCCGGCGGAGTGACTGAGGCCTTAGGCGGCCGATGCTTTCCCCGTTTGTGAATGTCCGGCCGAGCCGTCGCGCCGTGGGGGCCGGCGGGGGCAGTCACGGGGAAAGGAGTTTCCCGATGGCCATGGCAGGTACCGTCAAGTTCTTCAACGCCGAACGCGGTTACGGATTCATCAAGCCCGACGATGGTGGGCGCGATGTGTTCGTGCACATCACCGCGGTCGAGCGTGCAGGGCTCAAGGCGTTGAACGAGGGTCAGCGGTTGTCGTTCGACGTCGAGCCCGACAAAAAAGGCAAGGGCCCGAAAGCGGTCAACCTTGTCATCACCGGCTAGTGTGGCGGTTCAGAAGTCCGCATCCTTCTCGCGGCGAGTCCGCATCATTCTGGCGGCGAATCCGACATGCGGATTTCTGAACCAAAGCCACACTAGATTCAAAGAGTTGCTAGTGTCCTTCGATTCCGAAGTTCGTATAAGAAGTTGCTGCGAAATGGTACGAACTTCGGAATCGAAGGACACTAGCGTGGGGAATCCAAACGTTCGCTATTATTGGCGCGCTGACGCAGCCGTAGCGAAACGCCCGCATACGTTTGATCTTGGCATTGACGCGACCTGAACCCCAACGGTCGTGCAAGAAGAGGTGACGTTGCCCATGTTGACTATTCGAACGAGCTTCGGTTCTCCGTTCGGCCGCAAGGCCCGCATTGCCGTGAGCATGCTCGGCCTTGACGACAAAGTGAAAGTCGAATCGGCCACCACGCAGGATCCTGCGGATCCGCTGCGCCAGCAGAATCCGCTGGGCAAGATCCCGGTTCTCATTCTCGATGACGGCTCGACGATCTTCGATTCCCCGGTCATCCTCGAGTATCTCGACCACCTCGCCGGCGGCGGCAAAATCATCCCGACGGATTTCAAGGCGCGCATCGATGCGCTCAAACTGCAGGCGCTCGCCGACGGAATCATGGATGCGATGATCCTCATCGTCTACGAAGGCCGCTATCGGCCTGCCGAAAAGCACGAGCAGAAATGGCTCGACCTGCAGCAAGGCAAAATCGACCGCGCGCTGGCCGTGCTCGAGGCCGCGCCGCCCGCTCTCGATGCCACCCCGCATGTTGGCCAGATCACGCTTGCCTGCGCGCTTGGCTATCGCGAGTTTCGCTTTCCCGGTATGTTGAAGAAGGATTGCCCGCGCCTGACCGCTTGGCTGGACACGTTCGCCGCGCGCGTGCCCGCGTTCGAAGCGACCAAGCCAAGCGCATGATTCCGAAAAGGCCTGCCCCGGACTTGATCCGGGGTGCGAGCCGGTTTTCGGACAAGATCATGCGCAAACTAAAAAGCTCGAAGTAATACAAAAAAGCCCCGGACCTCGGTCCGGGGCTTCGCGTTTGATCAGCGATTCTTGTCGTTGGATCAGAACCGGAAGTTCACGCCGCCGCGGAAAACATGCGAGGTGAGCGACACGTTGTCCGGATTGATCCCGTTGCCGCAGCCCAGCCCGCAATTGAACTTGCCGAGATCGACATAGAGGTACTCGGCCTTTGCGCTCCAATTGCCAGCGATGACGAACTCGAAGCCGCCGCCGACGGTCCAGCCGACATTGGTGTCGTCGCCCCCGCCGAAGCCCGGCTGGCTGGCCTTGATGTCGCCGAGCGCGAGACCGCCGGTGATGTAGGGCAGGAACCGGTCAAAGGAATACCCGATGCGGCCGCGCACCGTGGCGAGCCAGCTGTTCGCGGACTTACAACCGAACGGACAGGCTGCATTCGTCTCGCCGTCGATGTTGGTCCAGTCGATGTCGCCCTCGAGGCCGAACACCCATTGGGTGACTTGCCAGTTGTAACCGACGGTGCCGCCGACCATGGCGCCGGTCACGTCGTAGGTGCCCACGCTGTCCCATTTGGCGTCGCCCCAGGCGCCGCCGCCGTTGATACCGATATAGAAGCCGCTCCAGTTGTAGGCCGGCACGTAGACCGGCTGCGGGGGCGGACCGTAGCGCCCCGGCAGATCGGCGGCATTGGCCGTGGCCACAAGTCCCAGCAATCCCAAGCACGCAAAAACAACGCGTTTCATCACTCACCTCCACGCAACACCGAGGCGACATAGTATTCGTAATTAACATTAAGTCTAGTGCAAGAAAGACACACGATTAACTAAAATATATTTTTACGATTTGTCAATAATAATGGCCGCCATACGGCAACAACATAGAAAATAGACTGTAAATGCCCGGGGCAATATGGTCAATGAATACTTAACATCTGCCATGCGCCGGCTGCGGCAGCGCCCGGATGCAACGCTCGCGCGTGATCCCGCACCGTCAGGCTCGCAGAGCGCTGAAGGCCCCGGGGTTCGTGCGCTTGCGGCCGTCAAGGCTGGTTCGCCGCGCCTCGAACTCCTACGTTGCGGCCATGAGTGTCCCGAAAAAAGACGTCGACCCGTCGACCGATCTGGTCGAAGAGGACGACGAGCAGAGCTTGCCTGAGCTCGAGACCGCAGAGGACCTCGCGACTGGCGCCAGTCCGCTGGCGGCCGGCCGCGCTGCGATCTTGCGTCATGTCAGGCACGCGCCCTCGGCGCCGGGCGTTTACCGCATGGTCGATGCGCATGGCGCGGTGCTCTATGTCGGCAAGGCGAAGAACATCCGCAAACGCATCACCTCCTATGCGCGGCCGACCGCCTACGATCCGCGCATCGAGCGCATGATCGCCGCCACCGCCGCGCTCGAGTTCGTCAGCACCAGGACCGAGACCGAGGCGCTGCTGCTGGAGGCGAACCTCATCAAGCGGCTGCGCCCGCGCTTCAACGTGCTGCTGCGCGACGACAAGTCGTTCCCCTACATTTTGATCACCGGCGATCACTGGGCACCGCAGATCCTCAAGCATCGCGGCGCGCGCAGCCGTGACGGCCGTTATTACGGCCCGTTCGCCTCGGTCTGGGCGGTGAACCGCACCATTACCGCGTTGCAGCGCGCCTTTTTGCTGCGCTCCTGCTCGGACGGCTTCTTCGAGAGCCGCACGCGGCCGTGCCTCTTGCATCAGATCAAGCGGTGCTCGGCGCCGTGCACGCGTGAGATCGAGTTCGCGGACTATCAGGAGCTGGTGCGCGAGGCGAACGCGTTCCTTTCCGGCAAGAGCCGTGCGGTGAAGGAGGAACTGGCCGCCGAAATGGAGAAGGCGTCCGAGGTGCTCGATTTCGAGCGCGCCGCCGTCTACCGCGACCGGCTCGCCGCGCTCTCGGCGGTGCAGGCGCAGCAGGGCATCAATCCGCGCTCGACCGAGGAGGCCGATGTCTTCGCCGTGCATCAGGAAGGCGGCTTCTTCTGCGTCCAGGTGTTCTTCTTCCGCACCGGCCAGAACTGGGGCAACCGCGCGTATTTCCCCAAGGCCGACCGCACGTTCGGCCCCGGTGAGGTGCTCGGCGCGTTCCTCGCGCAGTTCTACGACGACAAGCCGGTGCCGGAGCTGATCCTGGTGTCGCATGTGGTCGAGGAGTGCGCACTGCTCGAGCAGGCGCTGTCGGCAAAGAGCGGCCGCAAGGTCGAGATCGCGTTTCCGCGCCGGGGCGAGAAGAAGGAACTGGTCGATCACGCGCTTGCCAATGCGCGCGAGGCGCTGGGAAGAAAGCTCGCCGACACTGCGTCGCAGCGCAAGCTCCTCGACGCCCTCGCCGAATGTCTCGGGCTTGCGCGCGTCCCGCGCCGCATCGAGGTCTACGACAACAGTCACATCCAAGGGACCAACGCGGTCGGCGCCATGATAGTCGCCGGCCCGGACGGTTTTCAGAAGAATCAGTACCGTAAGTTCAATACCCGCTCGGCCGATCTCACGCCTGGCGACGACTTCGCGATGATGCGCGAGGTGCTGGAGCGGCGCTTCAAGCGGCTGCTGACGGAGTCGCCGCGGATGAGTGGGACGATGGACGTGCTGCGAACTCCGTTACCCTCTCCCCTTGAGGGGGAGGGTGGCTCGCGAGGAGAGCGAAGCGAAGATCGCGAGCCGGGTGAGGGGTATTCTTCTTCGGCGCTCGCTTCGCTCGCGAACCCCTCACCCGCCCTCGCTGCGCTCGGGCACCCTCTCCCAACGCAAGTCGGGCCTGCCCGACTTGCGCAAGAAAATACGAAACCCGGGCAAGCCCAGGTTTCGGGGGAGAGGGTTACGGAGCCAACGGCGAGGGAGGAAAGTGTGGAGAGCGATGAAGGCGCGGAGACAGACACTCCTGACTCGCCCTGGCCGGACCTCGTGATCATCGACGGCGGACGCGGGCAACTTTCTGCCGCGCAGACGACGCTTGCCGCGCTCGGTCTCACCGATGTCCCGCTCATCGGCGTCGCCAAGGGGCCGGAGCGCGACGCCGGGCGCGAGACCTTCTTCGTGCCGGGCCGCGAGCCGTTCAAGCTGAAGCCGCGCGATCCCGTGCTCTATTTTGTGCAGCGGCTGCGCGACGAAGCGCACCGCTTCGCAATCGGCTCGCACCGCGCACGCCGACGCAAGGACATCCGCGAATCCGGCCTGCAGGAAATCCCCGGCGTTGGGCCTGCGCGCAAGCGCGCGCTCTTGCAGCATTTCGGAACGCTGAAAGCGATCGAACGCGCGTCACCCGCGGACCTCGCGAAGGTCGAAGGCGTCAGCGCCGAGATGGCGAAGAAGATCTACGATTTTTTCCACGAGCGGGCAGGGTAGCCCGTTGGTCGGTTAGCCCATCTTTCACGATTCGCGGCGATTTGCTCGTTTTTCGGGGTGCGAAGGGGGCAAAAACCGAGTCGGATCAATGGCGAGTTTGCGAGATCGGCGTGTAGTGTAGACCTACTATCTTTCGGCCTTGGGGCGACGCA
>WHTP01000114.1 GCA_009377695.1 Hyphomicrobiales bacterium
CGGGCTCGGCAGCATGTGGGGCACGCTCGCAGGCGGCGTGATCATCGGCGTCGCGCAGGCGATCGGCGCCAAGCTCGACCCCGGCTGGAACCTGCTCGCCGGGCACATCGCCTTCCTGCTCGTGCTGGCGCTCCGGCCCGAAGGCCTGTTCCCCAAGGTGCAAGGATGAAAAGCGCATGAGCGCAAGCGGGCCTGCCATCCGCGTCGAGCATTCGAACCAGGCGAGCCGCATCGGCGTCGCCATCGTCTCCTGCGCACTGATCGCGTTCGCGGCCGCGCCCTGGTGGGCCGACCGCGCGAGTCTGCGGCTGCTTTCAGAAATCTACGCCTACGTTGCGCTCGCGAGCCTGTGGAATCTTTTGGCGGGCTACGCTGGCCTCGTCTCGGTCGGCCAGCATGCTTACGTGGGCCTCGGCGCTTACGTCTTGTTCGCGCTCGCGATGCTCGCGGGCGTGCATCCACTGGTCGCGATCCCGATCGCAGGAGTCGCAGCCGCCGTGGTCTCGGTGCCGGTGGCTCTCTTGATGTTCCGGCTGCGCGGACACTACTTCGCGATCGGCACCTGGGTGATGGCGGAGGTGTTCCGCCTCACCGCCGCACAGGTCTCGGCGCTCGGCGGCGGGTCCGGCACCAGCCTCCCCGCGGCCGTCGTCCTCTCGATCGCGCCCACGCGCACGCTGCGCGAGTTCGTCCTCTACTGGATCGCGCTGGCGCTCGCCGTCGCCGTCCTGGGCGCTATCGTCGTCCTGCTGCGCTCGCGCTATGGCCTGGCGCTGACCGCCATCCGCGACAACGAGCTCGGCGCGCGCTCGAATGGCGTCGACGTCGCGCGTGTGAAGTATGCGGTCTATGTCGCGGTGGCGTTCGGCACCGCGATGGTCGGCGCGCTCATCTTCCTGCAGAAGATCCGCATCTCCCCCGACACTGCATTCTCCGTCAACGACTGGACCGCCTTCGTGATCTTCATCACCGTCATCGGTGGCATCGGCCGGATCGAGGGGCCGATCATCGGCACTGTGGTATTCTTCGTGTTGCGGCAGACGCTCGCCGATCTCGGCGCGATCTATCTCCTGATCCTCGGCGCGGTCGCGATCGTGGTCATGCTCAAGGCGCCGAAGGGCCTGTGGGGCCTGGTCGCCGACCGCTATGGCTGGCAGCTCTTCCCGCTGGAGCGCCGGCTGGTGATCGACAAGCACCGATAGGACGCCACGATTGCCGCAACGGCAGCGGGCTCCCTCTCCCCGCAAGCGGGCAGAGGCGAGAGAGTGCGCGGCGCCATCAAACCAACTGACCCTCGCTCAGCGGAATGTCACGCATGGTGCTCGGAGCGAACAGCTCCTCGATCTTGATCCGGCGATCGGTCAGCCCGTGCTCGTGGGTATATTGCAACAGCGCCTCGATGGTCGGACGGTTCTGCTCAATCCCGTAGGGGTACCAGTCCGGCCCGATGATCTCCTGCTCCTCTTCCAGGAGCGGCTGCAGCCACGCAAGCGAGGCCTTCGGGGAGCCGGTCTCGAGGATGTGGTGATAGGAGTAATCCTTTGCGCGGCAGAACGCCTTGTAGAGGCTGAGCGCCACCCAGGGATCGCGATCGTAGATGTCGCGGCGGATCACGACCGTGTGCATGATCGGATAGATCTTGGTGCGCTGGTAGTAGTCCTTCTCGATCTCGGCATAGTTCGGGAATAGTCGGCGCACCTTGCCGGAGCCGCGGCGGAACGACAGCGGGTTGTTTGCGGTCATCATGAAATCGATCTCGCCGCGTTCGAGCAGATCGCCAAGCTCGGTGCCGGCCGGCGCCTGCGTCAGGCGGATGTCCGCCGGCAGCGCGCGCCCGAGTCGGTCGGCGCGGCCCTGCACCCATTCCACATCGGTCGGCTTGACGCCGTATTCGTGGTCCAGCAGCCCGCGCATATAAACCGCCGCCGTCATCGAATATTCGGGCACACCGCCGCGCTTGCCCTTCAGATCCTTCGGCTCCTTGATGCCCTTGTCGGTGTTGATGAAGAAATAGCCGTGACGGAAGACGCGCGACGGAAACACCGGGATCGCGATAAAAGGCGCGTCGCCACTGTTCACCAGGGTGGTGTAGTTCGACAGCGACATCTCGGAGACGTCGAACTCCTTGTACTGCAGCATTCGCCAAAAGATCTCCGCGGGCTGCAGCGTCACGTAGGTGAGATCGATGCCCTCCGGCCGGATCGTTTCGTCCCGCAACGCTTGCGTGCGGTCGTAGGGTCCGCAAGCCAGGGTCAATCGCAGATTCGCCATTCGCACATCCCCATCCCGTTCCCGCGCAGACTGTCGTGACCATGCGACGCATTGTCAACGTCCAGCGAACACATCGCAGATCGTCGCAGCGGCGGCAGCATTTGCTTGGCAGCCTTAAGCCGATGCCCTACGATTTGGTGCCGGGCGTCAATCGGTGCGGAGATCGCAATGCCTGTTTTCGCCTTCCGTTTCGCTTCTGTCCTGTTGCTGGCGATCGCCGCCATGGCCGCCCCTGCGGCGGCGCAGAGCTACCCGCAGCGGGTGGTGCGCATCGTCAATCCGTTCCCGCCAGGCGGGTCCGTCGACACCATGGCGCGCATCCTCGCGCAGAAGCTCTCCGAGAGTCTTGGCCAGCAGGTCATCGTCGAGAACCGCGCCGGCGCCGGTGGCAATGTCGGCGCCGAGGCCGTGGCGAAGTCGGAGCCGGACGGGTACACGCTCCTCTTCACGGCGCCGGGACCGCTGGTCGTCAACCAGACCCTCTTCGTCAACGGGTTGCCGTACGATCCGGCCAAGGATTTCGCGCCGATCGCGCTGTTCGGCACCGCGCCGATCGTGCTGATGGTCAATCCCGCCGTGCCTGCCAAGAACGTCAAGGAGCTGATCGCGCTGGCGAAGAAGCAGCCCGGCAAGCTCAATTTCGCCTCGGCCGGTCCGGGCTCGACCAATCACCTCTCGGGCGAATTGTTCAAGAGCATGGCCAAGATCGACGTCGTGCACGTGCCCTATCGTGGCGCAGGACCGGCGATGAACGATCTCGTCGGCGGCCATGTGCAGATGTTCTTTGATCTGCTCCCGGTCTCGATCCCGCAGATCAAGACGGGCAAAGTGCGTGCGCTGGCCAATGCCGGCGCGAAACGGCCCTCCGCCCTGCCCGACCTGCCGACCATGGCCGAGCAGGGTCTTGCCGGCTACGACGCGTCATCATGGTATGGCTTCGTCGCGCCTGCACGCACGCCCGACGCCGTGGTGGCGAAGCTCGCCGACGAGACGCAAAAGATTCTGAAGCAGCCAGACGTGATCGCCCGCATCCGCGAGCTTGGCGCCGAGCCCGGCACCGCCTTCCGCGCCGACTTCGCCGCCTTCATGCGCAAGGAAGCGGAGAAATGGGGCGAGGTGATCCGGGTGTCAGGCGCGAAGGCGGAGTAGCGGAGCAACAAACGCAAGGTGGGCAAAGGCGCGGGCCAAATACGCAAGCTTTCCACTCGCACGATCAGCGCCGTGCCCACCATTTACGCACGTTTTCATTCGCGTGTAGCCCGGATTGAGTACGGCGAAATCTGGGGGCTAGCTTGCCTGCGGGCGCGACAGCCACATTGATCTCGTTCAGGACGGGACCAGGAGCCACTGCACATGAGCGTGCTCAAGATTGAACCTGTTGCAAGCAAGGATTTTGGACCGTGTCCCTGCTGTGGAGACATGAGCCGCAGTGTCTGGGGTTATGTCCACGCATGTACGATCCTTGTGCCGCCTATTTTGTACATTCGACATTGGGACAAGTCCCAAAGCATGGCGCGCATATCGACTTCATTGTCGGTGAGTGGGGCGATGGCACGACCGCGGCTGACCGCTCCGCAGTAAGTCTAGACTAGAGTATCGCATCACGGACAACGGGCCTGAGATCATCGTCATCGACGCGCACAGCCGCAACCACGCGGACGGAATGCTTGCCAAGCACGTCCTTGGACGTGACGATGTAATTGGCAACCGATTGCCGAGGAGGTGTTCACACTTTGCGATGCCGTGCTGGCGCTGGACGAACGGGTCGCCGAGCTTCCTTGGGACAATAGGTTGGTCTAAAGATTCCCCGGCGCTCACGATCTAATGGTCGGCACGCTCCGCGCTGCTCGCGCGGCGCTACACTTTGCCCATCCAACAGCTACGCCTTCTTCTGCGTCATCTCCCACACGCGCGTGGGCGTCAGCGGCAGTTCGCGCAAATCGGGATTGAACGACTGCAGCGCGTTCGCGACGGCATTCGCGATCACGCCACCGGCGCCGACCATGCCGCCCTCGCCCGCACCTTTTGCACCCAAAGGATTGATCGGCGACGGATGCTCATCCATCACGATCGCGCGCAGGCGCGGAAAGTCGCTGGCGGTGGGAAGCAGATAGTCGGCAAGCGAGCCGGTGAGTAATTGCCCCTGCTCGTCATAAACGAGGTTCTCGAGGAACGCGCCGCCGAGCCCTTGCACGAGCGAGCCGATCACCTGGCCGCGCAAGGTGAGCGGATTGATAATGCGGCCGGCGTCCTGCACCACCACGTAATCGAGGATGTCGACTTTGCCGATTTTCGCATCGACCGCGACATGCGCAGCCTGGGCGCCATAGCTGTAGGTGTGCTTTTTGTTGAGGAACGCGCCTTCGCGCGTCAACCCCGCGAATGCGGCGAGCGGCAGCGACTTGCCCGCGCCACTCACCTTGTCCTCGTCGATCGTGATCTCGGACGCGTCGCAGCCGAGCCGCTTCGCCGCTTCCTCGCTCAATGCCGCCTTGAAATTGTTGGCCGCGTCGAGGAGCGCGGAGCCGCCCATCACCACCGAACGCGAATGGTAGGCGCCGTAGCCGTCGCTCACATAGGTGGTCGAACCATGATGAACCCAGCGGATGCGATCGAGCGGGATTTCGAGCGCGTCGGCCGCGATCTGCGCGAACACGGTCTCGACCCCTTGCCCCACTGCCGACGAGCCGATGTATACCGAGATCGAGCCGTCGTCATTGATTTCGAGCCGCGCGGTCTCCTTCGGGCCCGCTCCGCCGCCCTCGATGAAGCAGCCGACTGCGATGCCGTGATAATGGCCATCGATCAGCCGCCCTGCGAGCTTCGCCTTTTCGCTCCAGCCGATTTCCTTCAGACAACGGTCGAGCGTCGCCTGATAGTCGCCGCTGTCGTATTCGTCCTCATGCAGGTAGGGCGAGATGGTCGCGATCTGATACGGCATCTCGGAACGTGCGACGAGGTTCTTGCGGCGAAATTCGACGCGATCGATGCCAAGATCCTGCGCGACCAGATCGAGCAATCGCTCGCGGAAGAAATCGGTCTCAAAGCGGCCAGGCCCGCGATAGGTGCCGACCGGCGTCTTGTTGGTCATCCACAGCGACACGTCGAGCTTTACGTTGGGGATGCGATACGGCCCCGCCATGAACTGCGCGATGTTGCGCGCGCCGACCGCGCCATTGGTGCGCATGTAGGCGCCCATGTCCACGTGGGCGTGGCCGCGCAACGCGAGGATCGTGCCGTCGCGCTCGCAGGCGAGCTCGACGTCGACCTCGGCCTCGCGTGCGTGGTTCATCGCCATCAGGTTCTCGCGGCGGTCTTCGATCCATTTGACCGGCCGGTTGAGCTGGCGCGCCGCGAACGGGATCAGGAAATCCTCCGGATAGAACTCGCCGCGCGCGCCGAAGCCGCCACCGACATCGTTCTCGATCATCTCGATTGAGTCTTCCGGTAGCCCGATCTGCTTCGCGAGGATGCGACGGTTGAAGAACGGGACTTTCGCGGCGCCCGACACCGTCAGCAGCCCCTTCGCCGCATCCCATTGCGCCATGACGCCGCGCGGCTCCATGGTGAGGCCGTAGTGCCGCCCGGTGCGGAAGGTCTCGCGCCGCACATAGGGTGCGTTGACAAACGCGGCGTCGGCATCGCCGCGCACCGCGTTGAAGGTGAGTGACCGGTTGGTGCCCGGCCCTTCGAACAGCAAGTTCTGGTCGCGTTTCGCAACATGCCAGTCGGCAACTGCCGGCAGGGATTCGATCTGGATTTCGATCGCCTCGAGCGCGTCTTCGCCGATTGCGACGCTGTCGGCAATAACGACGGCCAGCGGCTCGCCTACATAACGCACCTTGTCATGGGCGATGACCGGCTGCTCGAACGGCTTGAACTCGGGTAACGGCTGCAACCGCATCGGCACGATTGGCGCGCCGCCTGGCATGTCCTTGGCGGTGATGACGGCATGGACGCCGGGGATTTTCAGCGCTGCGGAGACATCGATCGAGACGATGCGCCCATGCGCGACCGAACTGCGCAGGATCACCGCATAAAGCAGGCCGTCCGGCTTGAGATCATCGACATACTCGCCGCGGCCGCGCAGGAAGCGAAGGTCCTCCCGCCGCTCGATGGCGCTGCCGATGAATGCGTTTTTCATGCTGGCTTCTTGTAAGCAGAGCGCGCGTCCAGCACCGCCTCGACGATCGAGATGTAGCCGGTGCAGCGGCAGAGATTGCCGGACAGCACGTCGCGCACGCGGTCGGCATCGCAGTCGGGCTCCTCGCTTAAGAGCGCATGCGCGGTGGTGATCATGCCCGGGGTGCAGAAGCCGCACTGCAGCGCGTGATGCTTGCGGAACGATGCCTGCAGCGGCGTGAGCGCCTCGTCATTCGAGAGCCCCTCGACCGTCGTTACCTTGGTGCCTTCGGCCTGAGCGGTCAGCATCAGGCAGGAACGGACGGCATAGCCGTCGACGATCACGGTGCAGGCGCCGCAGACGCCGTGCTCGCAGCCGACATGGGTGCCGGTAAGCCGCAGATGGTGCCGCAGGCAGTCGGCGAGCGTGGTGCGCGCCTCGACAGTGACGCTGACCGGCTTGCCGTTGACTTCGAAATTGGTGGGCATGATCTCCTGACGCGGGCTATGCGGCGGCGCTTCGCAACGCGCGCTCGACCATGGTGCCGGCCAGCGACCGCCGATAGGCGGCGCTGGCATGGATGTCTTCCTGCGCATCGACCGTTGCCGACGTGATCTCGGCGGCGCGCTCGATCAATGCTTCATCGATCACCTGGCTGTTGAGCGCGGCCTCGACCTCGGGCAGACGGCGGGAACGATCGCCGAGGCCAATGACGCCGACATGGGCGTTCACCGCGCTGCCGCCCGCGTCCTGGTCGTAGAACAACGCGGCCGCCGCCATGGCGAAATCGCCGCGGCGGCGCGAGAACTCGCGGAAACCCCAGCGGCGGTTTGCCGGCCAGGCCGGCAGCCTGATCTCGGTGATGATCTCGTCGTGCTCGAGCGCGGTCGTCAGCGCCCCGACAAAGAAGTCGTCGGCGCGGATCACGCGCGAGCCAGCCGAACCGATCACGGCAATCTCGGCGTCGCAGGTGACGCAGATGCCGGGCATCTCAGCGGCAGGATCAGCGTGCGCGATGCTGCCGCCCACAGTCCCGCGATTGCGGATCTGGTAGTGCGCGACATGCTCCACCGCCGCCTTCAGCAACGGATGGGCGGCCGCAAGACGCGCGTCGTCCTCGATATCGCGCCAGCGCACCATGGCGCCAAGCCGCACACCATCGGCGGAGATCCTGATCTCCTTGAGCTCCGGCGGCTTGCGCAGGTCGACCAGCAGGGTCGGCGCGACCACCCGGAACGCAAGCATCGGCATCAGGCTTTGTCCGCCGGCGATCGCCCGCGCGTCCCCGCCCCCTGCGGCGAGCAGCGCGACCGCTTCGGAGAGACTGGCTGGGCAGGCATATTCAAGCGGCGGCAGCTTCATGGATTTGGACTGTTTTTGCTCAATTTGCGCCGCGAAAGCTGGCTCTCGTTAACTACCTCGCGCCGCCATTTCGGTCAACGCTACGACTTTGTCGCGTGCGGCGACAGCACACTCGGCAACGGTGTAGCAACCGGCGCCTTTCCGCGATCTCCTTAGTACAATGTTATCCAAAATACGCTTATCCCCCGCAATTAATGGGAAACTCAAGACCCTTCAGAGAAGATGCGGGGCAAAATCGAGTATTCCCGCGTTCCCATGAAGCTCCAATTGGCGCAAATTCCGAAACTCCTCGCCGAGCGTCGAAGCACGGCTGTGTTCGGCGTGGTGATCATCGCCATGCTGTGGAGCGGAATCTGCTTCAAATACATTCAGGACATCCGCGGCGACGCGCGCGAAGCCGAACGCACCAATCGAAACTTCGCAATGGTGTTCGAGGAAAACGTCCTGCGCTCCATTGGCGAGATCGACAAGTCGCTCCTCTACCTGCGGCGCATCATCGAGACCCGACAGGGGACGACCGATCTCCACACCATCGTCAGCTCGGCGGACCTCTTGAGCGAGATCATCGTTCAAGTCGCGATCATCGATGCCAACGGCATCATGCGCGCGTCCAATGCGGGACCGCAGCCGGCGCCCATCCTTGATCTGAGCGACCGTGAACATTTCCGCGTCCACCTCGACAGCCCCGAGGATCGGCTGTTTATCAGCAAGCCACTCATCGGCCGCGCCAGCCGGCAGTGGTCGGTGCAGCTCACGCGGCGCTTTCGCAATAGCGAAGGGAAATTCGGCGGTGTCGTCGTGACCTCGCTCAATCCGGCTCACCTGACTGAGTTCTACAACCGGATCGACTTTGGCGCCTCGGCATCCATCGCCTTGATCGGGCAGGATGGCGTCGTTCGTTCGAGCGGCGGAGGAAGCGGCGGATTTGAGCTCGGACAGGACCTCAGCAAGACCACGATGTTCCGGCGCGCCCAGTTGGCCGCGAACTCGACCTTCGAGGACATCGATCCCGTCACCGGCAAGGCCCGGCTCGTCACATTTCGCCAGGTACGCGGGCATCCGCTCCTCGTCAGCGTCAGCCTCGACCACGACGAGATCTTCCATGGCGCGCGCGCGGAATTCAAGATCAACGCCCTGGTCGGCCTGATCCTGACGTTGATCTTGCTCGCGGCCATGGAGCGTATCCTGGCCACCGAGGCGAAGGCGCGCCAAAAAGCCGAACAGCTGCAACTAACGCTCGAAAATATGAGCCAGGGAATCATGCTGGTCACGAACGACCAGCAGATCCCGGTCATCAATTCGCGTTGTGCCGAACTACTCGATCTACCGCCGGACTTCATCAAGAACCCGCCGCGCTACGACCGCCTCACAGAATATCAGGGCGTCGCCGGTGAGCCGCTCCCGGCCGCCACCGCCGACCTTGAGGTGCCGAAGCCAGCAGAGCCGGAGCCTTCTTCGTCACAGGTCGCGGTGTCCGAGCGCATGATGCCGAATGGCAGCGTCATCGAGAGCCGCCGCAGTCAATTGCCCGACGGCAGCTTCGTGCAGACTTTCACCGACATCACGGAACGCCGCGAGTCGGAAGCCCGCGTGGCCCGGCTGGCGTCGGAGGACCCGCTCACCGGCCTCCCCAACCGCCGCGTCTTCCGCGCAACGCTTGACGATCTGTGCCGGCGGTACCGGAATCAGTGGACGGGCACCGAGCGCGCGGCCTTTGCCATCTTGTTCATGGATGTTGACCGCTTCAAAGTCATCAATGACACGCTGGGGCATCGCGTCGGCGACATGCTCTTGCAGGAAGTGGCCAAGCGGCTGGAAACCGCGCTGCCCTCGTCGGACATTCTGGCACGCCTTGGTGGCGACGAATTCGCCGTTGTCGTGCCTGCCATTACGTCGTTGGCGAAGCTCGAAGCCATGGCGAGGCAAATCGTCGAGGCGATCGTCCGTCCTTACGAGATCGACGGCTACCAGATCCGCTCCAGCGTCAGCATCGGCATCGCCGTCGGACCGCGCGACGGCGATGACGTCGACGACCTGCTGATGGCCGCCGATCTTGCACTCTACGCCGTCAAGGCGGACGGCCGCGGCGCGTACAAGTTCTACAACCGCTCAATGAACAGCGACCTCAACGAGCGGCGCGAGCTCGAAATCAACCTACGCGACGCAATCGACCGGAACGAGCTCGAGCTGCACTATCAGCCGGTCATCGACCTGCGGCGCAACGTCATCACCGGCTTCGAGGCGCTGGCTCGCTGGTGCCATCCGAGCAAGGGCATGGTGCCGCCCGCCGTGTTCATCCCGGTCGCGGAGGATTCCGGCCTGATCATCCCGATCGGCGAATGGGCGCTGCGCGAGGCCTGCCGGCAGGCATCGCAATGGCCGAACGACCTGCGGATCGCCGTCAACCTGTCGCCGGTCCAGATCCTGGCGCCGAACCTGCCGGAGATCGTGCAGCGGGCGCTCTCGGAGTCGGGCCTCGCGGCCCACCGGCTGGAGATCGAGATCACCGAACGCATCATCATGGAAGATACCGAACGCACGCTGTCGAATCTTCGCAAACTGAAGGATCTCGGCGTGCGCATCGCCATGGACGATTTCGGCACCGGCTATTCGTCGCTCAGCTATCTGCGGCGCTTCCCGTTTGACAAGATCAAGGTCGACCGCACCTTCGTGTCCGATCTTACCGAAGGCACCGAAAACGTCGTAATCGTGCAGGCTGTGATCAGCATCGCCCGTTCGCTCGGACTGACGACCACGGCGGAAGGTGTCGAGATCGGCTTCCAGCGCGACTACCTTACCGCGCTCGGCTATGACGAGGCGCAGGGCTACCTGTTCTCGCCGGCGGTGCCGATCGCAAAGGTCCCCGAGCTCATTGCAGAGTGGACAACGAGCGAGGCCTCGATCGCGGCATAAACGGAGGATGGATCCAGCCTCATTGGCTGCTAAACCGCAGTCAGCGCCGCTTGGTCTCGTGCCATAACAGGAACATGCCGGCGGCAATCACGATCGCGGAGCCGATGAGCAGCGCCGCCGTCGGCACGTCGCCCCACACGACGAAACCGATCACCATCGCCCACACCAGCATCAGATAATAGAACGGCGATACCGCGCTGGTCGGCGCCAACAGCAACGCCTTGGTCCAGGTATACTGCGCGGCGGCATTGGCGATGCCGCCGAATGCCATCATCGCCCCGTCGATCGCGGTCGGCCAGCGAAACCCGAACAACAGCAAGAAGCTGTGGCATATGGCCATCGTCACCATCTGCCACATCAAGAGCGTGTTGGACGATTCTGTCGCGGTCATGCCACGCACGGCGACGGTGACGCTGCCGTACATGATGGCATTGCCGAGCGCGAACAGCGCACCGATCTGGAATGCGTCTACGCCCGGATTGGTGACGATGATGACGCCGCTGAATCCCGTCAGCAGCACGGCCCAGCGCGCGGGACCGGCGCGCTCCTTGAGCCAGAGGATCGAGAGCAGTGCCGCCCACAGCGGCGCCGAGAAGCTGATGGCGACGGCGCCAGCCAATGGCATCAGGCTCACGGCGATGACCGTCAGGGTCTGCGAGATCGCCTGCGATAATCCGCGCGCAACATGCGCGCCGGGCCGCTTGGTCGAGAATACGGCAAAGCCGGACACCGGCAGTATCAGCGCCGCGCAGACAACAAGTCCCGCCAGCGATCGGATGAACATCACTTCGCCGACCGGATAGAACTGGACCTGCCACTTCGCAACCGCCGCAGCGATCGCGAGCAGGATGGTCGCACCGATCATCCAGAGAATGCCGAGCGGCACGTTGTCGGTGGGCTTGGCAAATGCCGTACCGCCAGTCTCGCTGCCCCGACGGGGACGCAAGAGCGCGCCAAGGCGCGCACCTGCACGCGTCCCTGCACGCGTCCCTGCGCCGACGATGCTGCTGCGGAGGCGCTGCAGTGCATGCGTCGGCGGCGCGTCAACATTGTTGGTTGGTGTGATGGTCATCAGGCCGCCGCGTCGATGAAACCGCTGACGAGATTACACTCGTGCAGCCGCGGCACGATGTCGACAACCGTGCGGCGGACCGGGGCGATCCGGTCCTTCATCGCCGCAAGCCCGGCCACGTATTCACGGCGCGCCGCTTCGGCCGCTTCGACCGTCACCGCCTCGAACGACACCGTCGCGCCGACCGGCAAGCGCGCGAGCGCCGGCAGGTCGGCCGAAATGACAGTCGCGATCTTGGGATAGCCTCCGGTCGTCTGCCGGTCAGCGAGCAGCACGATCGGCTGGCCGCTACCCGGCACCTGGATCGAGCCCGGCGCAATGCCGTCGGACACGATGTCGGAGCCGCGGCTGTGGCGGAGGGTACGGCCGGTGAGGCGCATTCCCATGCGGTCGGCGCTCGGCCCGACCGTGTACTTGCTGTCGAGGAAGGCCGCGACCTCGCCGTCTGCGAAGTGATCGAATTGCGGGCCCTTGATCACGCGGACTCGCGGACGCGGCCTGACGATGAAACCGTCGAGACAAACCTCATCGCGCTTTGTTGCCCGCTCCTGGCGAAGCGGAAGACGGTCGCCGGCGACGAGCGCGCGACCCTGCCAGCCGCCAATACCACAACGGATGTCGGTCGACACGCTGCCCAGCACCGGCTCGATGTCGAACCCGCCTTCGACCGCCACATAGAGAACCGTCGCGCCGGTCAGCGCCCCGATCCGCAGCACTTCACCACGACGAAGATTGAGGCTTTGCATGCCCGACACGGGACGGCCGCCAGGCGCCGCCGCATCCGGAAGAACTTCGATCGCCACCGTCGCCCCGACCACCGCCATGCGGACGTCGTCGGCTTCGACCGCCAGCGTCGGGCCGATGCAGGCGACTTCCAGCGCACCCGCATCGGGCGGATTTCCGACCAGCAGGTTGGCCGCCCGCAGGCTGACCGGATCGAGCGCGCCGCTCACCGGCACGCCGAGATGCTGATAGCCGACACGGCCACGATCTTGGATCGTCGTCAGCAAGCCCGGCGCCAGCACATGCAAGCACGGAGTCATGCCGCGGCATCCCTGAGTTCGTCAACGGGAGCGATCGCCAACTGCCCGTCTGCCGCCTTGGCCAGCAGAATTTCATATTCGCGCAGCGACACCGGCTCGAAGCCGACCTTGTCGCCGGGCCGCAGCAACGGCGTCGAGGCGCCGCGCCCCATGTCCCAGAGCGGAACCGGGCAGCGCCCGATGAGATGCCATCCGCATGGCGTTTCCGACGGGAAGATGCAGGTCATGGTCATCGCGATGGCGAGCGAGCCGGCTGGGATCTTGATCCGCGGCGATTGCCGCCGCGGCAATGCCAGTTCGTTCGCGACGTCACCCATGTAGGGCTGGCCGGGCAGGAATCCGAGCATGTAGACGTGATAGGTGGCCGTGCTGTGTCGCTCCACGACATCCACCTGCTTAAGGTTCGTGCGCGCGGCAACGTCAGCGAGATCGGGCGCGACGCTTTCGTCGTAGCAGGCCGGCAGGCGCCAGATACGACCCGCGGTCTCTGTTGCATGCAGTCCTTGAATCAGCGCGGCAATACGCGCGCTGAGTACCTTATATGGCAGCAGCAGCGGATCGTAATAGATCATGAGCGAGCGGAACGTCGGCACGCATTCGATGACGCCGCTGATCGCCGCTTCGTTCAGGCTCCGCGCGAGCCCCAGCACGAGACCACTGAGCTGCCGATCGATCCGGTCGCCGAACTCAACCGAGAGCGCCGTATCGCCTGCCGGAAGCAACTTATAGTCATTCACGACCATGGTCCTCGCTCACGCGACGATCCATCAACAAGAGACGGTTCAGTCCCCCATCTCCGACGCCTCGACCATCCGCGCCGGATAGAACCAAGGCTTCACACTGGTGCCGCGCCGAAGCGAGTACATGTAGAAGACCGGCATCCGCTCCGGAAACAGGCTGCGGAATTCGCTGCCGTTGAAGGTGGCGAAAATCGACCGCGGGAACGCGAACTGAACCGCACGCTTCTCGACCATGTTCAGCTGGAGATAACGCGCGGCGCCTTCCTCGACCGTCCCTTCGCCACGAAACCACTTCGCGGCGCAGGCACCGAGCTTCTGCAGCATGTCGTCCGGGAAATCTTCGTTGACGAGATTGATCGCACCGGCGGTCTCGGCGGCGAATACCAGTTCGCTCAGCCGGCAGCTGTCAAATCCACGCTCCTTCGCGGCGTGTTCGATGGCACCGAAATAGGCCTTCATGTCGTCCGGCGCATGTCCGTTCAGCGTCGCGTGGGTGTCGGTGAAGACCAGCCTGAATGCCACACCGGGTTCGTACACTCGCCGTACGCGCGACCCGAGCGACGCAAGATAGTCGAGGCACGTCGTGTCCGGCTCATCGAGACGGCATCGCGGTCCCTTGCCCCAATAAAGGACGAACGGCACCGGCTGCGCGAGCCGCGCCGCGCCGGAAACCGCCTCCAGCAGCGACGCAATATTGTCGGGCTGCTCGCGCTTGAACGCCCAGGTGTTGAAGGACTGCAGAATTTTCTCGGGCACCGCCTGCGGCCGCGCTGCCTTGCTCGGACGCCCGGTGTGAACGGTCGCACCGCCGTTGTCCGGCGTACGGCCAAAAGGCCCATGGGACCCGCCTGCGGGACCATAAGGACGTGACGGATCAAGCGCTCGCGGCGCTGTGGCCCCGGTCGCCAACATCTTTGGAATGAGCAAAATGGCCTCGCACTCTACTGATGACGAGGCGCGCCTTATATGTTTACCTAATCGTTAACGTCAACAACTCCTCACCATTTATTATGGTGACGACGCATTAACGTTAATTATAACGAATTTCTATTTAGATGCCATGGACTTATCTCCACGACATGACGCGCAGGCAGAGCCGGCGCGACGTGATGCCTCACAACGCCGGTCAACAATCAGAACGCGCCGGGAAACGCGCCGCCGTCGATCGTGATGTTCTGCGCGGTGATGAAACCGGCCCGCGCTGAGCACAGGAATGCGCAGGTTGCGCCGAAGCCCTCGAGGTCGCCGAGACGACGGGCCGGAATGGACGCGATGCGCTCGGCGCGGGCATCCTCGTAGCTCTTGCCGTTGCGCTTGGCCGCCGCGCCCAGCACCGTCTTGAGCCTGTCGGTCTCGAATGCGCCAGGCAGCAGATTGTTGATGGTGATGTTGTTGGCGGCGACGGCGCGAGCGACGCCGGCCAGGAAAATGGTCAGGCCGCCGCGCGCCCCCGAAGACAGATCGAGGCCGGCCTGCGGCAGCTTCACGGTGCCCGACGTGATGTTGATGATGCGGCCGAACTTCTTCGCAGTCATCGGACCGATCGCCTTCTGCACCAGCTCGATGGCGATCACCATGTTGGCGATGACGCCGTCGATCATCTGGTCGCGCGTGAGCTCGCGGAAGTCGCGCGGCGGCGGACCGGCATTGTTGTTGACCAGGATGTCGGGCTCGGGTGCGGCCGCAAACAGCGCCGCCTGCCCTTCCGGCGTCGCCAGATCCGCAGCCACCGGCGTCACCTTGGCGCCGGTCTTCGCCTTGATCTCATCCGCGGTCGCCTGCACCACTTTCGCGTCACGGCCGTTGACGATGACGTGACAGCCGGCCTCGGCCAGGGCGGTTGCGCTGGCCCGACCGAGCCCGCGGCTCGACGCGCACACGATGGCGGTGCGTCCGGCGATTCCGAGATCCATGCTTGCCCCTTCAATGCGATTGATCAGGCGATCTATCGCAATTGCAACGGACTGGCAATCGCGCGGCACCGCGAAATCAGTTCATCTGACTGACTCTCTTCTCCGCTCATTCCCGCGCAAGCGGGAATCCAGCCTTTGCTTCTGGGTCCCCGCCTCCCGCCCTGGCGCTACGCTTTGGCAGACTCGAACCCGCCGTAGCTCGAACCGAGGGCAGGCGGATCGCGGGGACGAGCGGAAGAAAGGCCCGAGTCAATTCAGCCAGAAACAACTTAAGGTGCAACGAAACGCGCTTGCAGGGAATGCCCTTCGAACGCGCTCGAAAAGACCACGCGCGCCTTGGCGCCCAATGGCGCGGCAAGCTTGCCGACGAGCATGTTCGGCGCCGCCGGCGCAAGTGTAATCGTCGTGGTCTTGCCGCCACTCTGCACCACCGCCCTCGCCTTCACCCCCTTGGTTGGCATCGGCTTGCCATCGTGATCGCCGACATAGAAGACGATCTCCTGATTGCGGACGACGAATTCGATCGGATGATCATCGGCCTTCATCACGATGCCGCCGTTCGGTCCCTTGGTCTGCGCGCCGGCATCCGCGATCAGCGTCAGGCTGACGGCCGCGATCATCAGTGCAGGTCGGATCATCTTGTCGTTCTCCTTGTTGTGAGCGCGTTGGAATCAGTAGGCCTCGGCGGTGGCTATGCCTCTGGCCCTTGCGGCTTCCGTCAGGCGTTCGAGCGGCTTGCGCCCGAACACCAGGAACAGGAGCGGCGTCAGCAGCGTGTCGAGGGCGGTCGCGCTGAGCAGGCCGCCGAAGATCGTCACCGCCACCGGATGCAGAATCTCGCGGCCGGCTTCGTCGGCGCCGAACAAAAGCGGGACCAGTGCAAGGCCCGCCGACAGCGCCGTCATCAGCACCGGCGTCAGACGTTCGAGCGAGCCGCGCACGATCAGCGCGCGGCCGAACTGTTCGCCTTCGTACAGGACGAGATTGATGTAGTGGGAGATCTTGAGGATGCCGTTGCGCGCGGAGATGCCCGCCAGCGTGATGAAGCCGATCATCGACGCGATTGAGAGCGGCTGCCCGGCAATCCAGAGCGCGATCACGCTGCCAATCAAGGCAAGCGGTATGTTCGCCATGATGATCAGCACCAGCGCGGTCGAATTATAGCGGCTGTAGAGCACGATGAAGACGAGCGCGAGCGAAAGGAGCGACAACAAGCCGATCCGCACCGACGCTTCTTCCTGCGCCTGGAACGTGCCTTCGAGCTGCGTCGTGTAGCCCTGCGGCCAGTTCGTCTCGGCTACGACGCGGCGGATGTTGGCGATGATCGCTGCCATGTCGCGCCGGCCGTCGCTGTTACCAAAGACCGCGATGCGCCGCTGCGCGTTCTCGCGCAGGATCTGGTTGGGGCCGTCGCCCTCTTCGATCTCCGCCAGCAGGCGCAGCGGCACATGGCCGGAGGGCGTCGCAATCAACAGATCGCCAAGGCCGGTGGTCGAGCGGTCTTGATCGGCGAGCCGCATCACCACGTCGAAACGCCGGTTGCCTTCGACGATCTGCGAGACCCGGCGGCCGTTCGACAATGCTTCGAGCGCCTGGCCGACGGCAGCCGGCGTCATGCCGTAGAGCGCCGCGCGCTCGTAGTCCAAATGGATGCGCACCTGCGGGATCAGCACCTGCTTTTCGACCTGCAGGTCGACCAGCCCGGCGATGCCGGCGAGGCGCTCGCGCGTGGTTTCCGCGAGCCGCCGCAGCGTGTCGATGTCTTCGCCATAGATCTTCAGCGCGATCTGCGCCCGCACGCCCGACAGCATATGGTCGAGACGGTGGGCGATCGGCTGCCCGATATTGATCGACACCGGCAGCACCGACAGCCGCGAGCGGATGTCGGCATAGACGTCATCTTTGCGGCGCGCCGAGCGTTCGAGGTCGATATCGAGCTCGCTGACATGCACGCCTTCGGCGTGCTCGTCGAGTTCGGCGCGTCCGGTGCGGCGGCCAACTGAGCGGACTTCCGGGACCTGCATCACGATGCGTTCGGCGACGAAACCGAGCCGATGCGCTTCCGCGAGCGAAATCCCCGGATTGTACTGGACGGTGACCAGCAGCGTGCCTTCGTTGAACGGCGGCAGGAAGCTGCGCGGCATCATGAATGCGGCGATGCCGGCCACGACGACGGCCGCACCCACCGATGCAAACACCGCCGAGCGATGCGCGAAGGCCCATTGCAGGAGCGCGGCGTTACCTCGCTTCAGGTGCCGCACCACGAAGCCGTCACCCTCATGGTCGCCTCTTTGGGCATGGCCGGTTTCGGACAGCAGGTAATAAGCAAGCACTGGCGTCACCGTGATCGAGGTCACCAGCGAGGCGAAAATCGAGACGATGTAGGCGATACCAAGCGGGGCAAACAATCGGCCTTCGATTCCCGACAGCGCGAACAGCGGCACGAACACCAGGACGATGATCATGGTGGCGTAGATGATGCCGGAGCGCACCTCCTGGCTCGCCGCGGCGACGACCTCGATGACCGGCCGCGGATTGGGCAAGGTGCGGTTCTGCCGTAGCCGCCGCAGGATGTTCTCGACCCCGACGACGGCGTCATCGACCAGTTCGCCGATGGCGATCGCGAGGCCGCCTAGCGTCATCGTGTTGATCGTCAGACCGAAGGCGTGGAACACCAGCACAGTGATCAAGATCGAGATCGGGATCGCGGACAGCGAGATCACCGTGGCGCGGACATTCATCAGGAATACGAACAGCACGATCGCGACCACCACGGCAGCCTCGAGCAGAACGCGCTGGACGTTGCCGATGGACGTCTCGATGAACGTCGCCTGCCGGAACTGGATGTTGTTCGCCGACACTCCCGGCGGCAACGTCTTCTGGATCTCGATCAGCGCGGCTTCGATCTTGCGCGTGAGCGAGACCGTGTCCGCATTGGGCTGCTTCTGGACGCCGATGATGACCGCGGGCGCACCCTGATAGCCGGCATCGCCGCGCTTGACGCGTGGGGCGAATTCGACGGTCGATACCTGCTTGAGCAGGATCGCCTGGTTGTTGCGGTAGGCGACGACCGTGTTGGCGAGGTCTTCGAGCCGCTTGGTCAGCCCGACATTGCGGATGAGATATTCGCGGCCGCTCTGGTCGACGAAGCCGCCGCCGGTATTGGTCCCGAATTGCGTGATCGCCTGCTCGATCTGCTCATGGGTGACGTCGAGCGCCTGCATGGTCGCGACATTCGGCGTCACGCGATACTGGCGCACCTCGCCGCCGATCGGGATCACCTGCGCAACGCCGCTCAATGCCAGAAGCTGTGGACGGATGACGAAGTCGGCGATCTCCCGCACCTCCATCGGTGAAGCCCGGCCGTCGGTCGTCACTGCCACCAGCATGATCTCGCCCATGATCGACGAGACCGGCCCCATCTGCGGA
>WHTP01000082.1 GCA_009377695.1 Hyphomicrobiales bacterium
CGGGAAACAGAACGCTTGGTCATGGTGTTCCTCATTGATTGTCCGCCTCATTCCTGAGGAGCGGCACCTCTGGTGGTCCGATTCTAACATTCGCATTCCCTCTCAGCGGGCGACTTTGCGAATGTTAGAATCAAAGGACCATTAGCAAATATAGGCTGCTAGTGGAGTTTTGGATTTGACATTCGCTTTGGCAGTCTGCGGTCAACGGGGTAGCGAATGTCAAATCCACTCCACTAGGCGCCAACGTGTCCTTTCGCGGCGTCCTGGCGTTCCTTCGTCTCGTAATACTCGGCTGTGAACTTCACCGACCAGCGCTCGAAGAAGCCACGCACGCGATGGCTGAATTTGTCGGCCGGCACAAGATTGGCTTCATCGTAGTGCGCCTCGTAGCGTTCGACGATGCCGCCAAATAGCGGGACCATCGACAACACATCGACGGCGCGAGCGCTTACGGCACGCATCGCACCGCCCATCCCGGCAACGGCGGTGTTGAGTCCAGCGAGCATGGCGCTGCCAAGCCGGATCAACCCGGCGCTGGCCGCCGTGTGCCGTAACGCGTCGCCAGCCTGCGCAGCGGCGACCTCCGTTTGCCGATAGCGGTAGGCTGTCTTGCGCGCGAGATAATGCGCCATGAGATAATTCCAGAATCGGATCATCGCCTGCACCAGCGGATGCCGCTTCGCCTGCGGCCAGGCCGCCGGGTAGACCGGCAGTACGAGAAGCTTGCTCTTGGCGATCACGGTCGCGACCGGATGCAGGAGTTGCATCCACGCCGGCAGCGAGGTCGCTTTCGCGATCAGCGCCGCGTGCATCAATGTCGCCACACCGAACGAGATCGGCAGCCAGAGCACCGCGCCGAACAGCACCAGCAACGCTGTGCGCGGCGTCAGCGTCCGGCAGGCCTTGAACACCCACGCCATGCCTTTTTCGAAGGCGTGATGCACGGCTTCTTCGAACGCCTTGTAGCTGATCTTCTGGCGCAGCCATGCCCACTGCCGGCTCACAAATTCGCGCCAGGCGCCGCGGCGCGCGCCGCCCACCGGCAGGAACCGGACGATGCCGTTGAGCATCGCTGCGATGCCGTCGCCGAGAATGCGCAGCGTGAACAGCGGAAACCGCATCAACTGCAGCAGGATCGGAAAGGTAAAATCGACGATATCGATCAGGATGAAAAACGAGCGCCGCAACGCACGCCAAATAGCGAATGCAACAGCGACTAGCGGCACGATCACGACGTCTTCGATGCCGACGCTGAAGCCATCGTCAGGCTGGCTGACGGCTTGGTCGCGGTCCCGGTTGCGATCCTGGCTGCTCACGGCTGCCCTGTGGTCGGTTGAACGATCGCCCATTACTGGCATTATCGAGATATGACATTGACCGCAGAATCCGCCCACCAAAACCGCCTGGCGCAGGAAACGTCGCCTTACCTGCTGCAACACAAGCACAATCCGGTCGACTGGTGGCCCTGGAACCCGGCAGCGCTAGCGGAGGCGAAGCGCGCCAACAAGCCGATTTTGCTCTCGGTCGGCTATGCCGCCTGCCACTGGTGCCATGTCATGGCGCACGAGAGCTTCGAGGACGACGCCACCGCTGCCGTGATGAACGACCTGTTCGTCAACATCAAAGTTGATCGCGAAGAACGCCCCGACATTGACCAGATCTATATGTCCGCGCTGCACCTGATGGGCGAGCATGGCGGCTGGCCGCTGACCATGTTCCTGACGCCCGCGGGCGAGCCGTTCTGGGGCGGGACCTATTTCCCCAAGCAGAGCCGCTACGGCAGGCCAGCGTTTGTCGACGTCTTGCGCGAAGTCTCGCGCCTGTTCCGCGAGGAGCCGAAAAGCATCGAGCACAATCGCAGCGCGCTGATGAAGCGGCTGTCGGAGGTTGCCGCCCCGAAGGGCAAGGTTACGATCGGGCCCAAAGAGCTCGATAACGCCTCGCAGCAGCTCGGCGGGTTGATCGATCCCGTGCATGGCGGCATCCGCGGTGCGCCGAAATTTCCGCAATGCATGCTGCTCGAGTTCCTGTGGCGGGCAGGACAACGCACCGGCGAGCAGCGTTATTTCGCGGCGGTCGAGATCACGCTCGAGCGTATCTGCCAGGGCGGCATCTACGATCACCTCGGCGGCGGCTTCTCACGCTACTCCGTCGACGAGCGCTGGCTGGTGCCGCATTTCGAGAAGATGCTCTACGACAACGCGCAGCTCCTCGAGCTGCTGGCGCTGGCGCACGGACGTTCCGGCAATCCGCTGTTCAAGACCCGCGCGCAGGAAACCGTCGCGTGGCTCGCGCGCGAGATGACGACCGAGGGCGGCACGTTCTGCGCGTCGCTCGATGCCGACTCCGAGGGCGAGGAGGGCAAGTTCTACGTCTGGTCGCTCGACGAGATCGAGCACGCACTCGGCAAGGACGAAACTGACTTTTTCGCGCGGCACTACGACGTCACCGCCGAAGGCAACTTCGAAGGTCACGCCATCCTCAACCGGCTCGCGCGCGTTCCCACGACCGCAGAGGAGGAAACGCGGCTGGCGGCGCTGCGGCAGCGGCTGTTGGCGGTGCGCGACAAGCGGGTGCGGCCCGGGCTCGATGACAAGGTCTTGGCCGACTGGAACGGTATGATGATCGCCGCGCTGGTCCACGCCAGCGTTCACTTCAACGAGCCGACCTGGTTGCAAATGGCGGCACGCGCATTCCTGTTCATCGACGGCAAGATGTCGAAAGGCGACCGCCTCGGCCATTCGTGGCGCGACGAGCGGCTGCTGTTCCCCGGCCTCGCATCGGACCATGCCAACATGATCCGCGCCGCGCTTGCGCTGCATGAAGCGACCGGTGAGCGCGACTATCTCGAACGGGCCGTGACCTGGCAGGCCGCGCTCGACCGCCACTACGCGAACGTACAGACCGGTGGGTATTTCCTCACCGCCGACGATGCCGAGGGCCTGGTCGTGCGACCGAATTCGACCAGCGACGACGCCACGCCGAATCCCAACGCGATCGCCGCGCAGAATCTGGTGCGGCTCGCGGGCTTCGCCGGGCAGGATGCATGGCGCACCAACGTCGACCGCCTGTTCGACGGGCTGCTGCCGCTCGCTGCGGACAATATCTTCATGCATGTTGCGTTGCTGAACGCATTGGACCTGCGGCTGCGCGACACCGAAATCGTGGTCGCCGGCATCGGACCACGCGCCGACGCGCTCATTGCGACAGCGCTGCAACTGCCGTTCCTCGACCGCATCGTCATTCGCGCACCATCGAAGGATGCGTTGCCGCCGACGCATCCCGCCGCCGCGAAGGTCGCCGCTGTCACGGACCCCGCCGCGTTCATTTGCTCCGGCGAAACCTGCTCGCTGCCCGTTATCGCGCCGGAGCAAATTGCCGCAACCATGACGTCGATGCACGCGTCAGCCGCGAAGTAGCGTCGACACGCGATTACGACGCTCTCTCTTTGTAACGGTTCAAGATTACTGGCGCGCGTTCGCAATTGTGCTCGCACGCTCGCCTCGCTAGTCTCCCGCCCCATCGCGTGGACAGTGGAGACGGGGATGCGGATCGGAGCGGCGTCGATCATTGCGTTGAGCGTGCTGAAATCGTTTCCCGCGCCAGCCGCCGAGCAGAACGTCCGCGTCGAGCTCAACACGCTGGAAAGCACCGAGAGCCAGTGCCGCATGACCTTCGTGATCGAGAACAAGTCGGCGGCGCTCGAAAGCCTGAAGCTCGACCTTGTGGTGTTCAATACCGAGAGCGTCGTTTATCGCCGCCTGATCACCGAGATGGGCCCGGTGCGCGCCGGGCGCACGATCGTAAAGACCTTCGCGATCGACACCAAATGCGCGCAGGTCGGCGCCGTCCTGGTCAATGACGTGTCCGCCTGCGTCCCGGGCGAGCCCAATTCCTGCCTCGACGGACTGGCGCTGAGCTCTCGCGTCAAAAACGTGCGGCTCTACAAGTAGCGGCGCCATCCTGCTACGGTCCCGCGCACCAGAACAAGAAGCGGCGCGGGAGGCATCAAACAAATGGCATTCACGAGCTGGCGCGGAGTCGTCGGCTGCATCAAACCGACCTTGCGGCCCGGCGGCCTTGAAGAACTCATCCGCATGCTACCGGACGGCATCGGCGTGCTGCCGCTGTTCCTCAACATCAGCAAAGGCACCACGGACGAATTCAAGCGCGCGGTCACGCCTTATGAGCCGCTCATCGACCAGCTCGCGGAAGCGGGCTGCGATTTGATCCACCCGGAGGGCGCGCCACCCTTCATGCTGCTCGGCTACAAGGGCGAGGCCGAGGTTCTGGAGCGGTGGGAACGGGCGCACAAGATCCCGATGTTCACCTCGGGCACCAACCATGTGCGGGCACTGCGCGCGCTGAAAGCCAAGACGATCGTCGGCGCAACCTACTTCACCGGCCCGATCAACGACGTGTTCGCGAAATACTTCAAAGAGGCCGGATTCGACGTGCTCGGCATGGAGGGTCTCGACGTCGCGTTCGGCGACGTCGGCCAGCTCTCATCGCATCAGGTCTATGCGTTCGTGAAACAGGCGTTCCTCAAGCACCGCAAAGCGGACGCGATCTATCTCCTCGGCTCCGGATGGCGCGTGCTCGACGTGATTAACCTATTGGAGCAGGACCTTGGCGTGCCGGTCGTGCACCCGATCCCGGCGCGGTGCTGGGAGATTCAGCTCAGGCTATCGGTGCGCCAGCCGATAGAGGGCTATGGGCGGCTGTTGGCCGAAATGACGGCGGGGTGACAAGGATCGAGAAGGCATCCTAACAGGCCGCAAGGTCTGGAGCGCGCAACGTATGACAAAGGTCAACGAACACAGCCGGATTATTGCAACTGCCGCAAAGGCGGCTTTGGAGCCGCTTGGTCTCAAGCAAAAGGGCCAATCGCGAACCTGGTACTCCGATCAACGCTTCTGGGTGATCTTCGTCGAATTTCAGCCCAGCGGCTGGTCGAGGGGAAGCTATCTCAATATCGCCGTCAAATGGCTGTGGAGTCCCGGACCGGGATGGAGTTTCAGTTACCGACCTGTTGACTTCGTTCCGTTCACAAGTGCCGAGCAATTCACGCCGCTAATCAAAGCGATGGCGGCTCGCGCAGCGCAAGAAGTGGAAACTACCAGAGATCGCTTCAAGGCCTTTGCTGATGTATATCGCTACCTCGTCGCACATGCGAGGCTCGATGGTTGGCCCATCTATAACGCCGCGGTTGCGGCCGGCCTCGCCGGAGACGAAGAGACATCTCGCCAGTTATTCCAACAGATGAAAGATTGGGAAACGTACGGCTATGATTGGCAACTAAGGTTGAAAGCCGACAGTGCCGCGCTTGCGGCACTGCTATCCGATCGGGAAAAATTTCGCGCAAAAGTCCTAGGCATCATTGAACAGGGGAGAGCGCTTATGAAAATGCCCCCCGACCCCAACTGTCTTGAAATGATCGGTTCCCAATCTGGGCCATGATGGTACCGAGCGCATCATCAGCCCCGTGACGTCTTGCCACTCTTCCTCCGCGCAGCACATGCAATTCAATGATCGGGACATTCGGTCCCGCACCCGTCTTTCTTCGCAACTCACGCACTCTGGCCGGCGCTGCTGTTGGCGGAGATGCTGGCGGGGTGAGAGGAGCGAAGGATGTTGGCTCGCCTTTTCCTCATGATGACTCGACACAAGATGGAATTGGTCAAAATCAATTCTGCGCACGTGTTCGATGAGACATTCGATACGTGACGTCCGAAATTGATCCGTCGACTGCGACGCGCCGTTATCGCTTATTCCGTCAATCTTGACTCACTCACGTTGATGTGATCGCGTCACTCAATAGGTAGCCCGCTCTCAGCCAGCCACCCAGTGATCAAGTTCGTTTGTGGTGGGGGCTGGCGTGGTGTGGGGATCAAGCTCGCTTCGACATCAGTCGAAGTGCGGACGTACGGGTACAATTGCAGTTGCGTTGAGCGTGTTGGCTTGTGCCGGTCTGTGGACCGGCGCGGCCGTGCCGCAGTCATCGGACGCGCCAAGTACAGCTCCACCAAGCACAGCCCCTTCAAGCGCACCGCCCCCCGCGACAGAACCAAGCACAACTCCACCAAGCGCAGCACCGCCCGCGGCGGTCGCGCTTCCGCAAGTCAATGTCGCTCCCAAGCGCGCCAAACAGGCGAAGAAACAGGCTCCCGCACCACGCAAACGCGTGGCCGCGCCCAAGGCGCCTCAACCAAGTGCACCTCCACCCCGACCGGAACGGGCAAACGGCCCAGTCGATGGAATCGTCGCCGGTCGCAGCGCCACCGGCACCAAGACCGACACGCCGATCATGGAGACGCCGAACTCGGTCTCCGTGATCAGCGCCAAGCGCATCGAGCAGCAGGGCGCCACTTCGGTGACCGAAGCCCTCGGCTACACCGCCGGCGTGAGCGGCAATACCTATGGCGCCGATATGCGCTTCGACTGGCTCCGAATTCGCGGGTTCGACGCCTACTTGCCCGGCTATTTCGTCGACGGCATGCTGGCGCGGAACAACAACACCTGGACGGTGTGGAAGGTCGAGCCTTACGGCGCCGAGCGGATCGAGGTCCTCAGGGGGCCTGCGTCGGTGCTTTACGGACAGGTCAATGTCGGCGGCATCGTCAACATCGTGAGCAAGCAGCCGCTGGAGGAACGGCTCAATGAAGTCGGCATCCGGATCGGCAATCACAACCGCGTCGAGGGCGTGTTCGACTTCTCCGGCCCGGTCACCAAGGATGGCACGCTGCTCTACCGGTTGACCGGCGTCGGCCTCACGACCGACACCCAAGTGGACTTCACCGAACAGAAGCGCCTCTACATCGCGCCGGCCTTCACCTGGCGGCCGAACGCCGACACTAGCATCACCGTGCTCGCTCAATACCTGAGGGAGCGTGACGTCCCCGACAATCGGTTTCTGCCGGCCGCAGGCACGCTGTTGCCGAACCCTCCGTTCGGCAAGATTCGCCGCAGCCTGTTCACCGGCGAGCCCGGCTACGACAAGTTTCATGTCGACCAGTGGGCGGTCGCTTATCTTTTCGAGCATCGTGTCGACGAGGTCTGGCAGGTGCGCCAGAGCATGCGCTATCGCGAGATGAGCGTGGATTACAAGACCGTCTACGGGACCCCCGGCGTCCCCAACCTCGGGCGCTCCTTGCCTCGCGGCATCTTCACCACCGATGAGACATTGAAAGCCTTCACCACCGACAACCAGCTCCAGGCCGATTTCGCCACCGGCATCGTCAAGCATACCGTACTCGCGGGACTGGACTACCAGCACAACACCTTCGGTCAGCGCGCCGGTGTGGGAGCGGGGCCGCCTCTCGACGTGTACAATCCGGTCTATGGTACCAGTATCACGGACCCACCACTCTACACCGATCACACGACCAAACTGAGCCAGACCGGTCTCTACCTGCAGGACCAGGCGAAGATCGCGGAGCGATGGATTGTCATCCTGGGCGGCCGCTACGACTGGGCGAAGAACCACACCGTGAACCGCCCGATTCCGATCGCCCCCGACGGCAGCATCGCCAACAAGAAAGATGAGGCCTTCACCTGGAAGGCGGGCCTGCTCTACCACGCGCCGATCGGCGTTTCGCCTTACGTCACCTACTCGGAATCGTTCTTTCCATCGGCCACGCTCAATCCGGATACCGACGCGCCGTTCGATCCGGAGACCGGCCAGCAGTACGAGGTCGGCGTCAAGTTTCAGCCGTTCGGGCCAAGAGCCTGTTCACCGTTGCGGCGTTCGACATCAAGCGGCAGAACTATGTGACTTTCGATCCGAACGACGCTTTCAATCCACGCGCGACCGGCGAGATCCACTCGCGCGGCCTCGAGTTCGAGGCCGTGGCCGAGCTTGCCGACGGCCTCAACGTGATTGCTGCCTACACGTGGCTTCCCGTCTTCGAGATCACCAAGAGCGCAGATGCGGACGAGATCGGCAAGCGCGAGCCGACGGTGCCGAAACACATGGCATCGCTGTGGCTGCACCAGCGCCTTGGTTATGGCCAGTTCGCCGGTTTTGGCTTCGGTGGCGGCGTGCGCTATGTCGGCGAGACGTTCGGGGATATTGCCAATACGACCAGGATGCGAGTCCCTGGCTATACGCTGTTTGACGCCGTGATCGACTACGAAAAGGACGGCTGGCGCGTCGCGCTGAATGTGCGCAACATCGCGGACAAGGCTACGCTCAAGTGCTGGGACACCTGCTACTACGGCGAGGGCCGCACCATCATCGCCTCGGCCCGTCGCCGCTGGTGAGGTGAAGGACTACGGGAGACGAACGCGATCAACTCTAGTCTAGCGGCTCAACGGGCAGCCCGGGGAGATCGCGCTCCCTTGATCCAAACCGAACCGATTGGCCACGCGCCAAACTAAATTAAGTATTCATCGATTCGAAGAATTCCGAATTGGTCTTGGTGTTGCGCAGCTTGTCGAGCAGGAAGTCGATCGCGTCCATGGTGCCCATCGGGTTGAGGATGCGGCGCAGGACGTAGATCTTCTTGAGCTGGTCGGGCGGCGTGAGCAGCTCTTCCTTGCGGGTGCCGGAGCGCGTGATGTCCATCGCCGGGAAGGTGCGCTTGTCGGCCACCTTGCGGTCGAGGATCAGTTCCGAGTTGCCGGTGCCCTTGAACTCTTCGAAGATCACTTCATCCATGCGGCTGCCGGTATCGATCAGCGCGGTCGCGATAATCGTTAGCGAGCCGCCTTCCTCGATATTGCGCGCGGCGCCAAAGAAGCGCTTGGGCCGTTGCAAAGCGTTGGCGTCGACACCGCCGGTCAGCACCTTGCCGGATGACGGCACCACCGTGTTGTAGGCACGGCCGAGGCGGGTGATCGAATCGAGCAGGATCACGACGTCGCGGCCATGCTCGACCAGGCGCTTGGCCTTCTCGATCACCATCTCGGCGACCTGCACGTGGCGCACCGCCGGCTCGTCGAAGGTCGAGGACACGACCTCGCCCTTCACCGAGCGCTGCATGTCGGTGACTTCTTCCGGCCGCTCGTCGATCAGCAGCACGATCAGGTAGCACTCCGGATGATTGGCCGTGATCGAGTGCGCGATATTCTGCAAGAGCACGGTCTTGCCTGTGCGCGGCGGCGACACGATCAGGGCGCGCTGGCCCTTGCCGATCGGCGCCACGATGTCGATCACCCGGGCCGAGAGGTCCTTCTTGGTCGGGTCGCCGATTTCCATCTTGAGCCGCTGCTCCGGATAGAGCGGCGTCAGGTTATCGAAATTGATCTTGTGGCGAGCCTTTTCGGGCTCCTCGAAGTTGATGGTGTTGACCTTCAGCAGCGCGAAGTAGCGCTCGCCGTCTTTGGGCGAGCGGATATGGCCGTCGATGGTGTCGCCGGTGCGTAGGCCGAAGCGGCGAATCTGCGAGGGTGAGACGTAGATGTCGTCGGGGCCGGGCAGGTAGTTCGCTTCCGGCGAGCGCAGGAAGCCGAAGCCGTCGGACAGCACCTCAACGACGCCTTCGCCGATGATATCGACTTCTTGCGACGCAAGCTGCTTGAGAATCGCGAACATCAACTCCTGTTTGCGCATGGTCGAGGCGTTCTCGACCTGGTGCTCCTCTGCAAAGCCGAGGAGTTCGGCCGGAGTCTTGGCCTTGAGGTCTTGGAGTTTCATTTCCCGCATACGGGTATGCCTTGAAGTGGTGTCGCCGGGAACGAAAGTTCTAGCGGTCGACGCTTGGGAGGGGATTTCGCAGGTCTGGGGCGAGGCTTCAGGGCGTCTGCCCGATGCAGCGACCGTCCGAAACCCACGGGTCCGGTAGTCCGCTGCATCAGCCTGCGTTCAGGGAGATATCGCAAAGATATGAAAAGAGTGTGCGTCATGCAAGGGCCGGCACGGTGCGACTGACGCTGTCAAGGCTTCCGGCGCGCTCAATGAGCCGCGTCCGATGTTATGTAAGTTATTGTTTTACATATGTATTTACATCCCTCACCCGTCACCAATGATTTATTGTGGAGGCAGGACGGAATTCCGTCGCTAGTGTCCCGATTCCTTCTGACCCGCCACACTAGAACGGCTTCACCACGACCAAGATGACGATGCCGATCATCAGGAGGGTCGGGACTTCGTTGATGATTCGGTAGAACCGCTGCGAGCGCCGGTTGCGGTCTTCGGCAAAATCCCGGACATAACGCACAAACATGCCATGCAGGGCGGACATCGCCAGCACCAGGGCGAGCTTGGCATGCAGCCAGCCGCTCCGGAACAGCCCTGCGTCCCAGGCAAGCCAAAGCCCGAGCACCCAGGTCACGACCATCGCCGGGTTGATGATCGCCCGCAGCAGTCGGCGTTCCATGATCTTGAAGGTTTCGGACTGCTTTGAACCGATCTCGGCCTCGCAGTGATAGACGAACAGCCGCGGCAGGTAGAGCATCCCGGCCATCCAGGCGATCACTGCAATGACATGCAGCGCCTTGAGCCAAAGGTAGAGCGTCGTCGGCTGCCAGAGCACGAGCGCGGCCAGTAACGCCGCCGCGATCGCCAATGCGATGGCCGCGCCAAGCCACGGTCGTGCTGGTTCAACACGCTGCTCCATGGGCCGAGTGAACGCAGTCCCGGTCGAGTCGGTCAAGAGCCGCGGATGCGCTTGAGCATCTGCTCCACATGCGCGATCGGCGTTTCGGGCAGGATGCCGTGGCCGAGATTGAAGATGAACGGGCCGCCCGCGAATGCCTCCATGGCCGCATCAACCGCGCGATCGAGCGCGCCTCCGCCTGCAAGCAACGCCAGTGGGTCGACGTTGCCCTGCACCGGCACCGAGCACTGCACCTGTTCGTGCGCAAAGGTGCGGTCGATCATCCAGTCGAGACCGGCGGCATCGACCCCGGTTTCGGCGACATAGCGCGGCAGCAAGCTTCCCGCACCACGCGGAAAGCCGATGATTTTCGCGCCTGGCACCTGCAGGCGCACCATGGTGACGATGCGCCTAGTCGGCGCGATGCACCACCGCGCGAATTGCTCTGGCGGCAAAATACCCGCCCAGGTGTCAAAAACCTGCACCGCATCGACACCGGCCTGAAATTGTCGAACCAAATAGCTCGCCGATGCCTCGACCAGCACGTCCATCAACACATCGAACGCAGCCGCATCCCGATAGGCGAACAATCGAGCCGGCGCTTGGTCCGGTGTTCCCCGCCCAGCGACCATGTAGGTCGCGACCGTCCACGGTGCACCGCAAAAGCCCAGCAGCGCCACTGTCGGAGGCAAGGTCGACTTCACGCGCCGGATCGTCTCGTAGACCGGCGCCAGTACCGTATGGTCGACATGCGACGTCAGCCGCTCGAAGTCGGTACGATCCTTAATCGGATCTAGCAACGGTCCTTCGCCGACGGCAAACGTCACCGCTTGTCCGAGCGCCTGCGGTACGACCAGGATATCCGAGAACAGAATCGCCGCATCAAATCCGAATCGCCGGATCGGCTGCAACGTCACTTCAGCGGCAAGCTCAGGGTTGAACACGAGATCAAGAAAGCTTCCGGCCTTTTCGCGCAGCACACGATATTCCGGCAGGTACCGTCCCGCTTGGCGCATCAACCATACCGGCGGAGGTTTTCGCGCACTGCCGTTGAGCACATCGATGATGGGCTTATTCACGTGCACAGACCTATCGAGCTTGCTCACCCAACTAACTTAAAGATTCTTAATTGTGGTTGTAGTTAGAGCGTTGATTGGACTCATGACTCGGCATCCACAATCGATCCACATCATTTGAGCACCAGTCGATCATTTCCACATTCCAGTGTCTCATGCCAGGATACGATTTGTGCCGGGAATAAGCCGGCTTCTCGGGCGGTCGGGTCAAGCGACGTGATCGTCGTCCACATTTCACCATAGTCATGATTGTCCAAGCGTGAATTCATTCACTAAGGCAGCAATGTGGACAGCGGATTGCCGCCTGTGCGTCTTGGCGCTTGCGTCCGCTGCAATGGCATGGCCTTCTCCCCAAAATCCTCTCGTCGTGCACAGGCTGTCCCCGGTCCCATGCCCAATCGAACCGGTAGCTACTTTCACCTGCATCTTGTCTCGGATGCCACCGGCGAGACGCTGACGACGGTCGCGCGGGCAGCGACCGCGCAATACACCAAGATGCTGCCGGTGGAACACGCCTATCCGCTGGTGCGGACCCAGAAGCAGCTCGATCGCGTGCTGGCGGAAATCGAGGAAGCGCCCGGCATCGTACTTTATACGCTGGTGGAAGACGATCTCGCCAAGCGGCTCGAGGATCACTGCCGCGAGCTCAGCGTTCCTTGCCTGTCGATTCTTGGCCCGGTGCTGGCGCTGCTGCAGTCGTACCTCGGCGCCGAGACCAGCCACCGGGTTGGTGCGCAGCACACGCTCAATGCTGAATATTTCAAGCGTATCGACGCGCTCAATTACACCATGTTGCACGACGACGGACAGCATATCGAGGATTTGGAGGACGCCGACGTGGTGCTGGTCGGAGTCTCGCGCACGTCCAAGACGCCGACATCTATTTACCTTGCGAATCGCGGCGTGAAGACCGGCAATGTGCCGCTGGTGCCCGGAATACCAATCCCGCCGTCAGTCGAGAAACTGGCGCGGCCGCTGGTGGTCGGGCTCTACGCCAGCCCGGAACGCATCGTGCAGATCCGACAGAATCGACTGCTGGGGCTCAAGGCCCACCACGACGAGACCCAGTATATCGATCGTAAGGCTGTTGCGGAGGAGGTTGCGCTGTCGCGCAAGCTGTGCGGCAAGCACGGTTGGCCTAGCATCGATGTCACGCGACGCTCGATCGAGGAAACCGCGGCGGCGGTCTTGAGCTTGCTTGTCGAGCGGCGGCGGCACCCGGTGGCTTAGTTCGTCATGTCGCTCTGGCTCGCCGACAAACCACTCGTGCTTGCATCGAAGAGTGTAAGCCGGCGCGCGCTGCTGCAGGGTGCAGGCATCCCGATCGAGGTGTTGGCGGCCGATATCGATGAGCGTGGCATTGAAGCGAACGCAGGCCTTGCCGATCCTGCCGCGGTCGCGGTGCTGCTCGCGAAAGAAAAGGCGCTCGCGGTGTCTAAGCGGTCAGGCCAACTGGTCATCGGCGCCGACCAGACGCTGGCGCTCGGGCAACGACGCTTCTCCAAGCCGATCGATCGAGACGCGGCGCGCGCCCAGCTCAAGGCCTTGCGGGGACATGCCCACGCCCTGCATTCGGCGGTGGCGATCATGCGTGACGGCAAGCCCGTGTTCGAGCACTGTGCGGTGGTGCGGCTTGTGATGCGCGCGTTCTCGGACACATTTCTGGAGTCCTATCTTGATGCAGCCGGCGATGCCGTGACATCAAGCGTCGGCGCCTATCAGGTGGAAGGCTTGGGCGTGCAATTGTTCGAGCGCATCGACGGTGACCATTCCACCATTCTCGGACTGCCGTTGTTGCCGGTGCTTGATGCCCTGCGGCGTGAAGGCGCATTGAGCACATGAGCGAGGATTGATGTTCGTACTCGGCCTGACCGGCTCGGTCGCCATGGGCAAGTCGACCACTGCGAGCCTCTTCGCGGAGGAGGGCGTGCCCGTGCACGACGCCGATTCGGTGGTGCATCGGCTCTACGAAGGCGACGCGGTTCCGATCATCGAGGCAGCGTTTCCGGGCACGACCGCTGACGGAAAGGTCGACCGTGTAAAGCTCGGCTCCCGCGTGATGGGCGACCTCGCAGCGCTGCGGCAGTTGGAGGCGATCGTGCATCCGATGGTGCAGGACGCCGAGGCGCGCTTCCTCGCGGAGGCGGAAGCAAAAGGTGCAACTGTCGCCGTGCTCGACATTCCGCTCCTGTTCGAGACCGGCGGCAACCGCCGGGTCGATGCCGTGGTGGTGGCGACGGCGCCGGCCGAGGTCCAGCGCGCCCGCGTGCTGGAACGGCCCGGAATGACGATACAAAGGCTCGACGCTATGCTGGCCCGGCAGATGCCGGATTCCGAAAAGCGGCTGCGCGCCGACTTCATCGTGGATACCTCGCACGGATTCGACGATGCACGCACGCAGGTCCGGGAGATTTTGCGCAAGGTTGCTACAATGCCGAAACGGCATCACTGATTCGGACTTTGGATTCGGCAATGCGCGAGATCGTGTTCGATACCGAAACGACGGGCCTCGATCCCTATCAAGGGCATCGCCTGGTCGAGATCGGCTGCATCGAGATGGACAATCGCTTCCCGACCGGAAGGGTCTTTCACAAATATCTCAATCCGGAACGCGATATGCCCGCGGAAGCCTTCGCGGTCCACGGCTTGTCAGTTGAGTTCCTTCGGGACAAGCCGTTCTTTGCCGAGATCTGCGAGGAGCTCGTCGAATTCATCGGCGATGCGCCACTGGTCGCACACAACGCCAATTTCGATCTCGGGTTTCTTAATGCGGAGCTCGAACGCTGCGGACGGATGCTGGTCGGACGCGAGCGGCTGGTTGATACCCTGCTGCTGGCGCGACGCCGGCATCCCGCCGGCCCGAATGGGCTCGACCATCTGTGTGCACGTTACGGCATCGACAATTCGCACCGCACCAAGCATGGCGCGTTGCTCGACGCCGAGCTGCTTGCCGAGGTCTATATCGAACTGATCGGTGGACGGCAGACGTCGCTGATCCTGGTCGAGGCCGGCCGTACGACGGTGGCCGTCGGCGGGAAGGCCGCCATCGTGATGCCGCGGCCGACGCCGTTGCCGCCGCGGCCCTCCGATGCCGAGCTCGAGGCGCATGCCGCCTTCATTGCCACGCTGGGCGAGAAGGCGATCTGGCGGGAATACGACGCGAGGACCTAAAGCGGATCCCGCAAAAGCCTGCCCCCCGACTTGATCCGGAGCGAGAGCCGATTTTCGGAGATTATGCTCAACAAACCGTGTCGCGTCAGGTCGGCAGCGTGAATTGCGGCTGCGCCTGCTGCTGCGCCATCCGCTGGTGATACAGCGAGACGAAATCGACCGGATCGAGCAGGAACGGTGCGTAGCCACCATTGCGTACCGCGGTCGCCACGATCTCGCGTGCAAACGGGAACAGGAGCCGCGGGCATTCGATCATGACCATCGGCTGGACGTGTTCCTGCGGGACGTTCTGGATGCGGAACATGCCGGAGAACGTCAGGTCGAAGGCGAACAGCACCATGCCCTGCGACTCGGCCTTGCCTTCCAGCTTGAGCGTGACCTCGTAGTCGGTCGCGGCAGCCTGGTTGACGCCCACATTGATCTGGACGTTGAGCTGTGGCTGCTCTTGGCTGGGCGCGAGCGAGCGCGGCGCGTTCGGATTCTCAAACGAGAAATCCTTGACGTATTGACCAAGCACGTTGAGTTGCGGGAGCTGCGCCTGATTTGCTGCAGCATCTTGTGGCGTGCCGCCATTGCTTGCGAACGTCATGAGATTGTTACCTCCGCCACAGAACTGCCTAGTCACCCATCGTCGGCGGCGTGGCTAACACAGCGGCCCCGGCCGGACAAGGACAGCGCTATTTTACGCGCTTGCGTGGTCCGCGATTCTTGATGGGCTTTTCAGAAACTTGACGCCACTCATTTGGCTCGAGATCGATCACTGAGGGGTCGCGCTGCTGCCGGCGAGCTGCACGGTTGCGGGCGAGGATCGTGCGAAGTTTCCGCCGGACCGCGGGAACGAGCAGCAATGCGCCCATGACATCCGTAATAAAACCCGGAAATACAAGGAGAATCCCACCGAATATCGAACCGAGCCCGGGGCTTTCGAGATGAATCGCGAAAACCCCCTGCCGCCGGAACGCCGCGCGAAAGCGGTTAATGTCGCTGCGGCCGGACCGACGCAGCAGCACCAGGCCCAAAACGGTGGTGGCGATAAAAAGGCACGCTGCCCAGAACCAGCCGATTGCGAGTGCGACGGCGACAAAGGCCGCCATCTCCGCGACCGGAAGCAGGAACAACGCAATAAAGCCCCATTTAACCAATGACATCGCAGGAAATCTCATGCCGACGATGTTGGCGTCGCGGCCGGGATCGTCTATGGTTCGTCCTTGAGCGACCTGCGCCGGCTGTTCGGCGCAAGCCACTGGATCAGATCGGTCGCGTGCTTACATAGTAGCGCGGGAACCGACTTCCGCTCCGCAGATTGTTCGTCTACGGGCTGGCTGGACGATCCCTGTGGTTCGATCTCGGCAACCGAGAGCTAGCGCGACGTGTTCGACATCTACACCATCATTTTCCTGGCGCTGGCGGTGTTCATTTTTCTCCGCCTCCGCAGCGTGCTCGGTCAACGCACCGGCCGCGAGCGGCCGCCTTACGATCCCTACTCAGCCCGCGACGCGGTGCGCAGCTCGAATGATAATGTCGTGGCTCTGCCCGGCCGCGGTGGCGAAGCACCGCCCGCGACAGCGCCTATGGTTGATGCTGGGGAACGCTGGAAGGGCATTGCGGAGCCGGGTTCGGCGGTCGCCGCCGGCCTCGATGCCATCGTGCAAGGTGACCCGAGCTTCGATGCCAAGCATTTCGTCGCCGGCGCGCGACAGGCCTATGAGATGATCGTCACCGCCTACGCTGAAGGTGATCGCAGGACCCTGCGGAATCTTCTGTCCAAGGATGTGTACGAAGGCTTCGACAACGCGATCCGCGAGCGCGAGACCAAGGGCGAGACTGCCGAGACGCGCTTCGTCTCTATTGATCGCTCCGACCTCACCGGCGCCGAGGTGCGTGGACCGACCGCGCAGGTGACCGTGCGGTTTGTCTCGCAGCTCGTTTCAGTCACCCGCGACCGCAGCGGCAACGTGATTGATGGAAACCCGGACAAGGTCGCCGACGTCACCGATGTCTGGACGTTCGCGCGCGATGTCTCGTCGCGCGATCCCAATTGGAAGCTCGTCGCGACTGAGGCCGGGCAATAACCGAGCAGGAAGAGATGTCGCGGCGGCTTAGGAATATCCTGAAATCAGCCGCCGCTGTCGCACTTGGAGTGCTCGCCTCGATGCCGAGCGAGGCGCGCGACGTCGATCCGCTGCGGGCGCCTGATACCCAGCGTGAGCCGATCCAGTGGTCCGATCTCGACGGCTGGGCGGATGATGATCATGCCATAGCTTTTGGAACCTTCCGCACGAGCTGCAATCCATTCCTCGCCCGCGGTGCGGTCAAGGACAAGCGGCCGATCCATCAGGCGCTGCGGGAGGTCTGCCGGCGCGCCGCGTCGGCTGGGGCGCTCGGAAACGACAAGGCCAAGGCGCGCGAGTTCTTCGAGCAGAATTTCCAGCCGGTGCGGATCGCAAAACTCGGTGAAAAGACCGGCTTGCTCACCGGCTACTATGAGCCGATCGTCGACGGCTCGCGCTTCCCCAGCCCGGAATTTCCCGCGCCGCTCTACCGGCGCCCGAGCGACATGTTGGTCGGCGGCAAGAAAGCGGCAAAACGTGCGCTGCCCAATCGGGCGAGCGTGGGCCGCCTAAATGCCAAAAAAAAAGTCGAGCCGTATTTCGATCGTGCTGCGATCGAGAACGGCGCGCTCGATGGCCAGAAGCTCGAGATCGCCTGGATCAAGGATTTTTGGGAGGCCATGTCCATCCAGATCCAAGGCTCGGCGCGGGTGCGCCTTGAAGACGGGACGATGGTCCGCCTGAACTACGATGCCCATAACGGTCATTCATATACCGCGGTCGGACGCATCCTCATCGAGCGCGGTCTGCTCACGCGCGAAGACATGTCGATGGAGCGCATCAGCCAGTGGATGGCGAAGAATCCGGATAAGGCGAAAGAGGTCCGCGGCACCAACAAGTCGTTCGTGTTCTTCCGTATCACCGGGCTCAACACCGACACGGAGCCAGTGGGCGCACAGGGCGTGCCCCTCACGCCGGGCCGCTCGATTGCCGTCGATCGCATTCACGTCTATGGCACGCCATTCTTCATCGACGCCGAGCTTCCGATCAACGGTCCACGGACGACAGATCGCTTCCGCCGTCTGATGGTGTCGCAAGACACCGGATCGGCGATCACCGGACCGGCGCGCGCCGACCTCTATTTTGGCGCCGGCCGCGAGGCCGGACAGATCGCGGGGCGCATCCGCCAGCAGGGCCGCTTCGTGATGCTCTTGCCGCGCGAGCTCGACATGATCGAGGCCGGTCGCGCGATGCCGTTGCCGCTGCCGAAGCCGAAGATTCCGCCCGAGGACGAGAAAGCGGCAAAGTCCAAAGCCGATGCCAAGGCGAAGGGCACCCCAAAGGTCGATCCCAAGGCGAAGGCGAAGTCTGAGGGCAAAGGAAAGCCGGCACCGAAGCAGCCCGAGGCGAAGGGCAAGTCGAAACGAGCCTCCTGACGGCTCGTCTGGCGGGCTAACAGCATGTCACGGCGGCGACAGGTCAGCGAGGAGGAAGTGGCGCTGTGGCGGGCCGTCACCCGCACCGTGTCGCCGCTCAAGCGTCATCGCAAGGCGGCTTCCGCGGCGCCGAAGCACGCCGAACCGAAACCGGGGCCGCCCGCCCGTCCGGCATCGCCACTTGCGGTCACGGCAACGCTGAACCCTGCACCCAAAGCAAAGCCGCGGGAGCCGGCCCTGGCGCCGCTCGATCGCCGTTCGAAGCAGAAGCTGGCGCGCGGCAGGCAGGCGATCGACGCACGGATCGACCTGCACGGCCGCACCCAGGGGGAGGCCCATGCCGTGCTGCTGCGGTTCCTGCAGCGGGCGCAGGCGAACGGCGCGAAGACGGTGCTGGTGATCACCGGCAAAGGCCGCAATCCGGCAAACGAACGCGGCGTGCTCAAGCGGCAGGTGCCGATGTGGCTTGCATTGCCGGAGTTCCGTGGGCTGGTCGTCGGCTTCGCCGAAGCTGCCGTCGGCCATGGTGGCGCAGGCGCGCTTTATGTGCGCGTGCGGCGGAGCAAGTAGCGTAACGCAGCCTCGTGTGGCGGTTCAGAAATCCGCATCATTCTCGCGGCGAGTCCGACATGCGGACTTCTGAACCAAAGCCACACTCGATTCAAAGAGTTGCTAGTGTCCTTCGATTCCGAAGTTCGTATAAGAGGCCGCTGCGAAATGGTACGAACTTCGGAATCGGGACACTCGTGCGCTTTCTTGCTGGATCCGGGGTCCCGGCCGCTTGCTTCACTCGCCCGGACGCAAGTCAGAGAATAAACCGGCTCAAATCCGCGTTCTTGGCGAGATCGCCGATGTGCGCCTGCACGAACGCGGCATCGATCTCGATCGTGTCGCCCGCGCGGTCGGGTGCAGTGAAGGAGATGTCCTCGAGCACTCGCTCCATTACGGTCTGCAAGCGTCGTGCACCAATGTTCTCAACGCTCCCATTCACCGATACCGCGATGTCGGCAAGGGCGTCGATCGAGTCGGCGGTGAAGTCGAGCGTCACGCCCTCGGTCGCGAGCAGCGCCACGTATTGCTTGATCAACGACGCCTCGGGCTCGGTCAGGATGCGACGGAAGTCGTCGCGGGTGAGCGCGCGCAGCTCGACGCGGATCGGGAGCCGGCCCTGCAATTCCGGCAGCAGGTCGGACGGCTTTGTGAGGTGAAACGCGCCTGAGGCGATGAACAGGACGTGGTCGGTCTTTACCGAGCCATGCTTGGTCGCGACCGTCGTGCCCTCGATCAGCGGCAGGAGATCGCGCTGCACGCCCTCGCGCGAGACATCGGCGCCGGTGCGGCCTTCGCGGCCGGCGATCTTGTCGATCTCGTCGAGGAACACGATGCCGTTCTGCTCGACCGCGCGGATCGCTTCCTGCACGACCTGATCACTGTCGAGCAGCTTGTCGGATTCCTCGTTGATCAGGATCTCATGGGATTCCTGCACCGTGACGCGCCGCGTCTTGGTGCGGCTGCCGCCGAGCTTGCCGAAGATATCGCCGATCGAGATTGCGCCCATCTGCGCGCCAGGCATGCCCGGAATCTCGAACATCGGCATGCCGCCGCCGGCCTGCTGCACCTCGATCTCGATCTCCTTGTCGTTGAGCTCGCCGGCGCGGAGCTTGCGGCGAAAGGATTCGCGGGTCGCGGGACTTGAGCCTGGGCCGACCAGTGCGTCGAGCACGCGTTCCTCGGCCGCGAGCGCAGCGCGCGCATGCACGTCCTTGCGCTTGCGCTCGCGGGTCTGCGTGATCGCGATCTCGACGAGGTCGCGCACGATCTGTTCGACGTCGCGGCCGACATAGCCGACCTCGGTGAACTTCGTCGCCTCGACTTTGAGGAACGGCGCACCCGCGAGCCTGGCCAGCCGGCGGGAGATTTCGGTCTTGCCGACTCCGGTTGGCCCGATCATCAGGATGTTCTTGGGCAGCACCTCGTCACGCATCTTCTCGTCGAGCTGCAGCCGCCGCCAGCGGTTGCGCAATGCGATCGCAACCGCGCGCTTGGCATCGGCCTGACCGATAATGAAGCGGTCCAGCTCGGAAACGATTTCGCGGGGGGAGAAGTCGGTCACTGTCTTGGACTCACAGTTGGACTTACAGCTCTTAGTTCTCGGCTCTGATTCTACAGCGGCGGGGCGGCCTGCCACGCTCGGATGCCATCTACAGGATAGATAAGCATGAGGACGCTCAGGAACAAATTGTCCCGGATCAGATAGCTCAGCACGATCTCGATCAAGATCACCGCCGTGACCGAAACCCAGACCGCGATTGCCGACGCCAGGCCGAATCCGCAGGTACGCAAGGTCAGCCCTTGCCCGGAAGGGAGAACCGTATCGGTCATACAGTGGTCTCGGGCGAGAAGCGCGCGTCTTCCATGTTGCCAACCGCCGCGTCGAGATCGTCGCTCTTGATGCTCAAAGCTTCTCCACGGTGACGTTGCGGTTCGTGTAGACGCAGATGTCGGCAGCAATATCGAGCGACTTGCGCACGATTGTTTCGGCGTCGAGCGGCCCGTCTATCAAAGCGCGGGCGGCGGCGAGTGCATAATTGCCGCCAGACCCGATCCCCATGACGCCGGCCTCGGGTTCGAGCACGTCACCGGTACCAGTGAGCACCAAGGACACCTGGGCATCGGCGACGATCATCATCGCCTCGAGCCGGCGCAGGTAGCGGTCGGTGCGCCAATCCTTGGCGAGTTCCACGGCGGCGCGCAGGAGCTGGCCCGGATATTGGTCGAGCTTGCCCTCCAGCCGCTCGAACAACGTGAACGCATCAGCCGTCGCGCCGGCAAATCCGCCGATCACGTCATCCTTGCCAAGGCGGCGAACCTTTTTGGCATTGGCCTTGACGATGGTCTGTCCGATCGAGACCTGCCCATCACCGCCGATGACCACATGGCCGCCCTTGCGGACCGTGAGGATGGTAGTACCGTGCCAGGACGGAAGATCGGGCGACTGCATGGCTGGACAATCTCGCTCGTGTGGCGGTTCAGAAGTCCGCATCATTCTTGCGGCGAGTCCGAAATGCGGACTTCTGAACCAAAGCCACACTAGATTCAAAGAGTTGCTAGTGTCCTTCGATTCCGAAGTTCGTATAAGAGGCCGCTGCGAATGGTACGAACTTCGGAATCGGGACACTAGTGTGGCGGTCAGAAGTCCGCGTCATTCCCGCGGCGAGTGCGAATTGCGAACTTCTGAACCCTAAGCAACACTCGAATCAATTGAGTTGCTCGTGCCCCGAATCCGAAGTTCGCATTGCAGGCCGCCGCGAAATCGTACGACCTTCGGAATCGGGACACGAGGCGCCCCCATCAGATAGGACCTGAGACAACGCGACGCAATTCCAACGGCGCCTAACTCGGCAATCATGGGCTTTGATCTGGGAGGTCGCCATGTCGAACAGCTTGCGCGGAATGCTGGCGGGGCTCGTCGCCACGCTGGTCCTGAGCGGAGTCCTGATACTCAAGAGCAATCTGGGTCTCTGGCCCGAGGTCAACATCATCCGCCTCCTGGTCAATCTCGGCAGCATCCAGACGGTCGCAGCCTGGATGGACCATTTCATCGTCGGCGTGGTGGTGTGGGGCCTGTTGTACGGCGCTCTCGATGCACTGTGGGAGAGCGGTGCCTACTGGCTCAAAGGTCTCGTCTTCGGCGTGTTTGCATGGCTCATGATGATGGTCTTCTTCATGCCTTTGGCGAAAGCAGGGCTGTTCGGGACACGGATCGGCCCGAGCGCCGCGCTGGTGACCCTCGGTATGCACCTCATCTATGGCTTGGTGCTCGGGGTGACCTACGGCCTGCTGACGGCGTATTATCCGGAAAAGGCGCCGGAAAACTCCCCGAGATCGCAGGGTTGATATTGCCTCCGCCGGTTCGCGGATCGATGTGCTGCGAAATTGTGCAGCGGCCCGCTTGGCCTTGTTGGCGAGCTGCCAAGCCCTAACCTTGCCGTGATGCTGCAGTAGCGAACCCGTCCGGCCCCTGATAAAAGGCCGGCGACACTAGTGGTCCGATTCTAACATTCGCATCCCTTCTCAGCGGGCGACTTTGCGAATGTTAGAATCAAAGGACCACTAGAAAATATAAGCTGCTAGTGGAGTTTTGGATTTGACATTCGCTTTGCGAGCCTGCGGTCAACGGGTAGCGAATGTCAAATCCACTCCACTAGTGTCCCGATTTCCGAAGTTCGCATCGGTGTTTGCGGCTCGGGTATGCGAACTTCGGATTCGGGACACCAGGGGATTCTGCATGCGCAAGGCCACCATCAAGCGCGCCACCAAGGAAACGGACGTCGAGGTCGCCGTCAATCTCGACGGCACCGGAGCATCGTCGGTTGCGACTGGCATCGGCTTTCTTGATCACATGCTCGATCTTCTGGCGCGCCATTCGCGCATCGACCTGATCGTGAAGGCCAAGGGCGACCTGCATATCGACCACCACCACACCACCGAAGATGTCGGCATCGCACTCGGCCAGGCGGTAAAGCAGGCGCTCGGCGACATGCGCGGCATCAACCGCTATGCGGATGTGCATGTCCCGATGGACGAAGCGCTCACGCGTGTCGCGCTTGATATTTCCGGCCGGCCGTTCCTGGTGTTCAAGGCTGAATTCGTGCGCGACAAGGTCGGCACCTTCGACACCGAGCTCGTGCAGGAATGGTTCCAGGCTTTCGCCGTGAATGCGGGCATCACGCTGCATGTGCAGGTGCTTTACGGCACCAATGATCATCACATCGCCGAATCCTGCTTCAAGGGTCTGGCGCGGGCGCTGCGCACAGCAATTTCGATCGACGCTCGCGCGGCTAATGAAATTCCGTCGACCAAGGGCAGCCTGGGCGGGTGATGGATTGCGGCTACTGCGGGCCCGCGATGAACCGCAGGGCATGCTGCGGCAACAATATGTGAGTGGTACCTTATGGCTATCTACACCGTGCACCAGCCGCCGCTGAAGAGATACGAAGCGGCGCCCGATCCCGAACGTTTCGCCTTCGTGCGCGACGGCTTTTCGTTCTGGGCCTTCCTGTTCGGCCCGCTTTGGATGCTGCGCCACCGGATGTGGCTGGTCCTCATCGGATACATCGTTGTGGTGATCGCCATGCAGGTCGGCTTGCGATTGATCGGCGCATCGAGCGGCGGCTCTGCCTTCGCCACGTTCATGTTGCAGCTGCTCGTCGGCTTGGAAGCCGGAACGCTGCGGCGCTTTACGCTTGGTCGCCGCCGCTGGCGAAACGTCGGCACGATCGTGGGCAGCGATCGCGAAACGGTCGAGCAGCGGTTCTTCGATGCATGGGTGCGCGGTGACACGCTTGCGCCAATCGACCCGGTCGCGCGTACATTGACGCCGGCGCCCGCCCAGCGCGGCGCCGCGCCTGCACAGGATGTCATCGGCCTGTTTCCTCAACCAGGGACGCAGCGGTGACCGTTGCAATTGTCGACTACGGCTCCGGGAATCTGCATTCGGCCGCCAAGGCGTTCGAACGCGCGGCGCGCGAAACCGGCGTCACGCAGCCGATCGTCGTGACCAGCAATCCGGACGAGGTCGCGCGCGCCGATCGCATTGTCCTTCCTGGCGTCGGCGCCTTTGCCGATTGCCGTCATGGTCTCGACGCCGTAGACGGCATGGTCGAGGTGCTCAACGAGCGCGTGCGCAAACGCGGCCGTCCGTTCCTCGGCATCTGCGTCGGCATGCAGCTCATGGCCGAGCGAGGGCTTGAATACCAGGTCACCAACGGGCTCGGTTGGATCGCTGGCGAGGTCGACAGGATCACGCCTGCCGACCCGGCGCTGAAGATTCCGCACATGGGGTGGAACACGCTCAATGCAGTCAAGTCGCATCACTTGCTCGACGGCATCGAGACCGGCCCGCGGGGCCTGCACGCCTATTTCGTGCACTCGTATCATCTCAAGGCCGCTGGGCGGTCCGATCTGGTCGCGCAGACGGAGTATGGCGGGCCCGTTACCGCGATCGTCGGGCGCGATAACATCGTTGGCACGCAATTCCATCCCGAGAAGAGCCAGCGGCTGGGGCTGCGTCTCATCGCCAATTTCCTGACGTGGGCACCGTGATCATCTTCCCGGCCATCGATCTCAAGGAAGGCCAGGCCGTCCGCCTGCAGCAGGGCGATATGGCGCGCGCGACCGTGTTCAATCCCGATCCGGCGGCGCAGGCGAAAGCCTTCGAGAGCCAGGGCTTCGAATATCTCCATATCGTCGATCTCGACGGCGCCTTCGCCGGTAAGCCGGTCAATGGCCAGGCGGTCGATAACATTCTCAAGACGGTGTCGATGCCGGTGCAGCTCGGCGGCGGTATTCGCAACATGACCACGATCGAGGGCTGGCTTGGCCGCGGCGTCGATCGCGTCATCATTGGCACCGCGGCGGTGCGCGATCCGGAACTGGTCAAGGCGGCGTCGCGCCAGTTCCCCGGCCGTGTCGCGGTCGGGCTCGATGCGCGCGATGGCAAGGTCGCGGTCGAAGGCTGGGCGGAAACGTCGGAGGTTACGGTGCTCGACATCGCGCGGCGGTTCGAGGATGTTGGCGTCGCTGCGATCATCTACACCGACATTGCCCGCGACGGACTGCTCAAGGGCCTGAACCTCGATGCCACCATCGAGCTTGCCGAAGCAGTGGAGACGCCTGTGATCGCATCCGGCGGACTGGCCTCGATCGATGATGTGAAGCAGATGCTTGAACCGCGCGCCAGGAAGCTCGCGGGTGCGATCGCCGGCCGCGCGCTCTATGACGGAAGGCTTGATGCGGCCGAAGCGCTCGCCCTGATCCGCTCGGCGCGGGCAGCGGCGCGCTGAGCCGGCGGCGTGAAAGAGCCCGATGGCCAATGTCGTGGCAGCGCTGGTGGATACGCTCGGGCCGGTCAGCCCGGTGATGGCGGGGTTGTGGCTCGCTTCCACGATCGTGCTCGCCGGCCTGCTGGTCTATGTTTGGCAGCGGCTCTTGCAGCGCTGACGACACGCATCATGCCACGAGCGCCATGGCATCCCATATATCCTGGATAAGGTCGCGAGCCTCCACGACGCGGCGGCGCAAGCAAACGGACAGACCACGATGTTCAAAGTGCGAGTCATCCCCTGCCTCGACGTGAAGGACGGGCGCGTCGTCAAGGGCGTGAACTTCGTTGATCTGCGCGATGCCGGCGATCCGGTCGAGGCGGCGATCGCCTATGATGCCGCGGGCGCCGACGAATTGACCTTCCTCGACATCACGGCGAGCCACGAGAACCGCGACACCATGTTCGACGTGGTGCGGCGGACGGCGGAGGCCTGTTTCATGCCGCTCACGGTCGGCGGCGGCGTGCGCACCGTCGACGACATCCGCAGGCTGCTCACGTCCGGCGCCGACAAGGTCTCGATCAACACCGCCGCCGTGACGCGCCGCGATTTCGTAAAGGAGGCCGCGGAGAAGTTCGGCAACCAGTGCATCGTGGTCGCGGTCGACGCCAAGAAGGTATCGAAGCCAGGCGAGCCGCCGCGCTGGGAGATTTTCACCCATGGCGGCCGCAATCCGACCGGCCTCGATGCCGTCGACTATGCGTGCGAGGTGGTCGCGCTCGGCGCCGGCGAGATCCTGCTGACCTCGATGGACCGCGACGGCACCAAATCGGGTTTTGACATCCCGCTCACGCGCGCCATCGCCGATGCGGTGCCGGTGCCGGTGATCGCGTCGGGCGGTGTCGGCAATCTCGACCATTTGGTCGAAGGCATCCGCGACGGCCATGCCACCGCTGTGCTCGCGGCATCGATCTTCCATTTCGGCGAATACACCGTCCGCCAGGCCAAGGAGCACATGGCGCAGGCCGGGTTGCCGATGCGGCTCGACGCCTAGTTCCGGACCGCATCGCTGGGCCCACTAGCGCCGACCGGTCCCCCGCTGTGGTTCCTCTCCCCCGCCGCCGATGCTAAGGAAAGGGCATGGCTGACTTCACCCTGCAAGACCTCGAAAAGCGGGTCCACGAACGCGCCAAGGCGGGCGCCGACGTGTCCTATACACGCAAGCTGCTCGATCGCGGCGTGCCCCATTGCGCCAAGAAGTTGGGCGAAGAG
>WHTP01000201.1 GCA_009377695.1 Hyphomicrobiales bacterium
CCTTGGGCACGTAGTCCTGCACGCTCGGCGGCAGAAGCTGGGCCTCATCGATCTTCCAGGGGCGAAAATCCTTGCTCATAGGTCCGCAAGCAATCAGACTCGCCACGCCTTGACCAGTGACTACTCAGACAGGCTCCTAGCTCCCGGCGTCGCGCGACACCGGTGCCAATTCACCGCCCCGGCGGCGCTTCCAAACGAGGCCGTACCTCGGAGCGAACAGGAACGCCAGGACGAATGCCGCTGCCTGCACCAGCACGATGCAGGCACCGGTCGCGGCGTCGATGTGGAAGCTGATGATAGTGCCAAGCGCGGCTGACGTCGTCGCGACGGCTGCGGCGATTGCCAGCATCCGATCGAAGGTCGAGGTCAGAAGATAGGCGGTCGCGCCCGGCGCGATCAGCATGGCGATCACCAGGATGATGCCGACGGCCTTGAGCGAGGCGACGATCGTCAGCGACAAGAGGATCAGCAATCCATAGTGGAGCACCCGCACCGGCAGGCCGATCGAGCGGGCGTGATTGGGATCGAAACAATACAGCAGGAGATCGCGGCGCTTCAGCAGCACGATCGCGAGCGTCCCGCCAGCGACAATCGCGGTCTCCACCAGGTCCTGCACCGTCACACCCAGCACGTTTCCGAACAGGATGTGGAGGAGATGCTGGTCGGTATCGATCTTGCTGAAGATCACCAAGCCAAACCCGAACATGCCGGAGAACACGATGCCCATCACCGTATCCTCCTTCACCCGGCTGTTTTCTTTGAGATAGCCGGTGAATAGCGCGCAGGAGAGCCCGGCGACGAACGCCCCGAGCGCGAGCGGCAGACTCAGCACATGGGCAAAGACAATACCTGGCAGCACGGCATGGGAGATGGCGTCGCCCATCAGCGACCAGCCCTTCAGCACCAGATAGCAGGAGAGCACCGCGCAGACTGCAGCGACCAGCACCGACACGATGAGCGCCCGCTGCATGAACGGATAGGCGAGCGGGCCCGCGATCCAGTCCACCACCGTCGTCATGTTATGGCCTCCGTCGGCGCGAGGCGCCGCCGACGCGCGGCGAGGAGACCGTGCTTGGGCGCGAGGTAGAACGCGACGAGGAACAGGAGCGTCTGCAGCACGACGATGACGCCGCCGGTCGCGCCATCGAGGAAATAGCTGATATAAGCGCCGACGAAGCTCGTGCTCACGCCGAGTGCGACGCTGATCACGATCAGGCGGCCAAAGCGGTCGGTGAGCAGATACGCGGTCGCGCCCGGCGTCACCACCATGGCGATGACGAGACACGCGCCCACGGTCTGCAGCGCAGCGACCGTGCAGGCGCTCAGCAGGGTGAAGAAGATGACCTTCAGCAGCGTGGTATTGAGCCCGATGCTGCGGGCGTGGCTCTCGTCGAAGAACGTCACCATCAAGTCCTTCCAGATGAAGACCATGATGACGAGCGAAATGCCTGCGATGATTGCGACCTGAACGACGTCTTCGTCGGCGATGGCAAGGATGTTTCCGAGCACGATGGTCTGGATGCTGACCGAAGTCGGCCACAGCGACGCCATCAGCAGGCCGAGCGCAAACAGCGAAGTGAAGACGAGCCCGATCACCGCGTCCTCGCGCAGGCGCGTCTGCTGCTTTACGAAGTTCATGCCAAGCGACGCGAGGATGCCGGCTAAGAACGCGCCGATGGCGAACGGCGCGCCGAGAATATAGGCCGCCGCCACGCCGGGCACGATCGAATGCCCGAGCGCATCGCCCATCAGCGACCAGCCCTTGAGCATCAGATAGGCCGAGAGGAACGCGCAGACGCCGCCGACCAGCGCGCTCACCCACATGGCTTTCATCATGTAGTTGTAGCTGAACGGCACCAGCAGCTCGGCAAGCATCTCGGTCATCTAGCGATTGCTCCTGCCAGATGGGATCGCCGTACCGTTCCGCTCGTCCCCGCGAAAGCGGGGACCCAGAAACAGAAAAGCAAGATTCTGGATTCCCGCTTGCGCGGGAATGATCGGTGGAGAATTCGCATCCAATGGAACATGACTAAGTCCCGTCCGAACCCTTGCGCGTCTTATCGCCGTAGAACACGAGCGGCCGCTCATCGTCGGTCAGCACTGTGACGTGGCGGGTATCATCGTCATCATGCAGCGCACGACCGCCGAGCTGGAAGTTGCGCAGCACGCCGCCGAAGGCGCGTTCGAGGTTCGCCTGGGTGAAAACGCCCGCGGTGGGGCCAGCGGCCAGCACTGTCCGGTTGAGCAATACGACGCGGTCGCAGAAATCGGGCACGCTGCCGAGATTGTGGGTCGAGACCAGCATGAGATGGCCGGACGCTCGCAGCTCGCGCAGAAGGCCGATGATGGCGGTCTCGGTCTTCACGTCGATGCCGGTGAACGGCTCGTCGAGCAGGATGATGCGCCCCTCCTGCGCAAGCGAGCGCGCGAGGAACACGCGCTTCTTCTGGCCGCCGCTCAGCTCGCCGATCTGGCGGTCGCGATAGGCGCTCATGCCCACGCGTTCGAGCGCCTCGTCGACCTTGTAGCGGTCGGCGCGTGACGGCATGCGCAGGAAGTTCATGTGGCCGTAACGGCCCATCATCACCACGGTCTCAACCAAAACCGGGAAATTCCAGTCAACGTCCTCACTCTGCGGCACGTAGGCGACGATGTTCTTCTTCAGCGCCTCGTCAACCGGCATCCCGCACAGCCGCACCTCCCCGGCCGAGGGCCGGACGAAGCCCATGATCGCCTTGAAGATGGTCGACTTGCCGCTGCCATTGACGCCGACCAGCGCACAGATCGAGCCGGGGTCGAGTTCGAAGGACGCATCGTGCACGGCGGTGAATCCGTTGCCGTAGGTAACGCTCAGATTGCGTACCGAGATGCTAGCGCCGTTCGGCACCCGCTCCGATGCGATGCGCGTGGCTTCGATGAGTGCGTTCACTTGCCGAATCCTTTCGCGATGGTCTCGACGGTCACTTTCAACAGATCGAGATAGGTCGGAACCGGTCCACCTGCGGCGCTCAGCGAATCGACATAGAGCACGCCGCCATAACGTGCACCGGTTTCGCGTGCGACCTGCCGGGCGGCGCGGTCGGAGATGGTGCTCTCGCTGAACACCACTGGAATCTTGTTCTTGCGCACGATGTCGATCACACGGCGGACCTGTTGCGGCGTCCCCTGCTCGTCGGCGTTGATCGGCCACAGATAGGCTTCGCGCAGGTCATAGTCGCGCGTGAGATAGCTGAAAGCGCCTTCGCTGGTGACAAGCCAGCGCTGGTTCTTTGGGATCGCGGAGAGCCGCTTGCGCAACGGCTCGTCGAGTGCCATGAGCTGCGCCGAATAGGCCGCGGCGTTCTTGGCGTAGGCTTCGGCGTTGTCAGGATCGTATTTGGACAGCGCCTTGCGGATGTTCTCCACGTAAATCAGCGCATTGCCCGGCGACATCCAGGCGTGCGGATTGGGCTTGCCGTCGTACGGACCCTCGGTGATGCCCATCGGCTCGATGCCTTCGGTCACCACGACGCTGGGAACATCCTTGACGTTGTGGAAGAACCGCTCAAACCACCGTTCGAGATTGAAACCGTTCCACAGCACCAGGTCAGCCGCCTGCGCCTTCACGACATCGAGCGGCGTCGGCTGGTAGTCGTGGATCTCGGCGCCCGGCCGCGTGATGGAATCAACGATCGCCCGGTCACCCGCCACGTTCTGCGCGATGTCTTGAATGACCGTGAAGGTTGTCACGGCGCGGAACGGCTTCTTCGACGCGCCCTCGGCTGAAGCCAACCCGGGCAGGCAGGCAACTGCCAGCCCCGCCGCGAGCGCATTCACCACCCACCGGCGACTCTTCAAAACAAAAATCATCGTCCTCCACCTCCCGACCCGCGGAAACAGATCGAGTCATGTGCAACTGCAAATTATTCGCATTTACTTGACAGCGCAGGGAACTGTTGTCAAGGTAGTTGCGAGTAATTCGCAATTAGGGGGCCAAAATGGCGTGTTGGGACCGGCGGTTAGAATGCCGGGTGCATGGGCTTGTGTTGGCTGGTGCCCATGTCACCCCCGCCCGCCCTTGGGCGGCAAAGCTGGCAATCAGGGCGTGGGCGGCAGGAGCCCTCTTGGCCGCATTCCCCATTGGGATCGTTGAAGCATCGGATCCCGGAAGCGGCCACAAGAGCCAGTATACCCTGTTCAACCCGACACCGGACCGGCTGCTGCGCGATCTCACCACCGACCGCCCGGACACTACCGAAAGTCCCTTCACCGTCGACGCCGGCCATGTTCAGGTCGAGACCAACCTGTTCGGCTACACGCGGTCGCGTCCCGATGTGGATGGCACGGTCACCGATAGCTACGACTTCCTCACGACAAACGTCAGGATCGGGCTGACCAACGCCTCCGAGATCAATGTCGCGTTCCAGCCCTACGGGATCGTGCGGACTCGCCCGCTCGATCCCCTGCTTGCGACCCGCAGCTCCGGGGTCGGTGGCGTGGACATTCGAGCCAAGTTCAACCTTTGGGGTAATGACACGTTCGATCGGCCCGGTGCCACGGCCTTCGCCCTCCTCCCGTTCGTCACGCTCCCGACCGACCGGAGCAACGGAATCAGCCCCGACGGCGTCGAGGGCGGACTGATCCTGCCCTTTGCAGTGAAGTTGTCGGACAAGTTCGGACTGGGGCTCAACGCCGGCGTCCACGTGGTGCGGAACAGCGACGTCCCCGGACATCATGCGGAATATCTGACATCCGCAGCGCTGTCCTACGAATGGACCGCGGAACTGAGCAGCTACTATGAGGTAGCCGCGCGGTTCAACACCGACAATCCGCTCGGCGATGTCGCCGTCCTGGCAACCGGCTTTACGTACAAGCTGAGCAAGAACCTGCAGCTCGATAGCGGCATCCGGTTCGGGGCCACCCGAGCCGCCGACCGGGTCAACCCCTTTTTCGGCGTGTCGGCGCGGTACTAGAGCTTCCCATCGTACTAGCGTTTCAAATGAGTCGCGCGCCGGTGTGGCGGTTCAGAAGTTCGTATAGGAGGGCCGCTGCGAAATGGTACGAGCTTCGGAAATCGGGACACTAGTCCTTACCGCCGTTCTTTTCGTTGCCGCCGTTCTTCCCATTGCCCATAACCACGCCAAATTTGTTGTTGGTCAGGAAACGGTCGGGGCGCACGCGCCCGGCGTCGCCGCGATTGCCGCGCCAGGCGGCCAGCTCTTTCAGCGACAGCGTGAAGGTGCGGCCGGCGCTGTCGATCCAGGTGAGCCCGTCGCTGCCCTTGAAGGTCCTCACGTCGGATAGCGTGCCGTCCTTGTAGCGCTGCAAGCGCACGCCCCGACCGCGGCCCATTTCAGGCACCTGCTCCAGCGGGAAGATCACCATCTTGCGGTTCTCGCCGATCGAGGAGACCAATTCGCCATCGACGACGGTGAAGGCACGCGCCGCATCCGGGGCTTTGACGTTCAGCACCTGCTTGCCCTTGCGCGTGTTGGCCAGGCACTCGTCCTCGGCCACCACGAAGCCCCGCCCCTGCGCGCTCGCGACCAGGAATTTCCGGCCGCCCTGATGACGCAGCACCGCGACGAGCTCGTGCGTTTGCTCGAGATCGATGAACAGCCGCACCGGTTCGCCATGGCCGCGACCGCCCGGGAGTTTTGCCCCGTCAAGCGTGTAGAAGCGCCCGTTGGTGGCGAACACCAGGATCTTTGAGGTGGTTTCGGCAGGAAACGCGAATTTCAGACTGTCGTCCGCCTTGAACACCACGCCCGAGAAGTCGGTGACCGTACCTTTGAGGGCGCGGATCCAGCCCTTCTCGGAGACCACGACCGTGATCGGCTCGCGCTCGACCATCGCCTCTTCGATCGCTGCCTCGTCGTGTTGCGGCGCCTCGGCGAAGGTGGTGCGGCGCTTACCGAGCGCCGTCTTCGGCCCGAACGTGTCGCGGATTTTTTTGATCTCGCCGGCGACTGTCTTCCATTGCTCCTTTTCAGAACCCAGGAGCTTCTTAAGCTCGGCACGCTCTGCGCGGAGATCCTTGTCCTCGGTCTTGATCTCCATCTCTTCAAGCTTGCGCAGGTTGCGAAGCCGCATGTTCAGGATCGCATC
>WHTP01000159.1 GCA_009377695.1 Hyphomicrobiales bacterium
CTAGCGGTGCAGCCAGGCACCGACCCGTTCCACCGCCTCACGCATCTCGGCGGCCGAGCCCGCGTAACAGAAGCGAATGAATGACCTCCCGTGCAGGGGGTCGAAGTCGACACCGGGGGTCGCCGCGACATGGGTGTCGTCGAGCATCCGTTTGGCGAAATCGAAACTGTCGTTCGAAAAGCGCGACACGTCGGCATAGAGATAAAACGCGCCGTCGACCGGCAGAAATGTGTCGAGCCCCGCCTTCGGCAATCCGTCGAGCAGGATGCGCCGGTTCTCCTCATAACCGTGCTTGACCGCGTCCATCTCTGCACGTCCGTCGAACGCCGCGGCGGCTGCGATCTGCGAGAGCGTCGGCACCGAAATCGCAAGGTTGCCTTGCAGACGGTCGATCGGCCGCACCAACGGTTCCGGAACGACCATCCAGCCGACTCGCCACCCGGTCATGCAGAAGTACTTGGAGAACGAGTTGATGATGACCGCGTTGCCGGACAATCCCGCCACGGTCTCTGCCGGGAACGCATAGTCGAGCCCGTGATAAATCTCATCGGAGATGAAGCGGATGCCCTCGCCTTCCGCGGCCTCGATCACGGCGCGTAGCGCCTCGCGCGTCATCATCGTGCCGGTCGGATTGGCCGGGCTTGCGACCAGCACACCCTTCAGCGGCGTCCGCCGATGCGCATCGAGCAGCATCTCAGGCGTAATCGCCCAGCGCGTGGCCGACGTGGTTTCGATCAACACCGGTTCGCAGCCGAGCGCCTTGAGGATGTGCCGGTACGGCGGATAGCCGGGCACGGCGACCGCGACACGATCGCCAGCCTCGAACAGCGCAAGAAACGCGAGAATGAACCCGGCCGACGAACCCGTAGTCGCGATCACCCGCGAGGGATCGACCGCGACGCCATGGATTTCGGTATAATAGCGCGCAATGCGCGTACGCAGCGACGGAATGCCACGCGTCTCAGTGTAGGCGAGCCGGCCGGACAGCGCCGCTCGCGCCGCGTCGAGCGCACTCGACGGCGCCGAAGCCGCGGGCTGTCCGACCTCCATATGGATGACCCGCCCCCCGGCCGCCTCGATGCGCGCCGCCGCAGCCATGACGTCCATCACCATGAACGGCGGGACGTCGCTGCGCGCCGAAGGCACCATCAGCCGTTTCGCGGATTCGAGCATCGGATCAACCATGTGTTACAAGGGCGCTAATCGCCCCGCTGCTGCCGCATTCCGCAGCTTCGGTTGGTACACCGTCAGGGGGCGACTGCGCGGTATCAACTTGCCGGGCCGGGCGCAATGGGGCCAGTTCTGCGCAAGGATGCACGCCGCGGACTGACGTGTTATTCGATGGCGTGATGCACCCGGTAGTGTGGCGGTTCAGGTCCGGCAACATTATTGCGGCGAGTCCGAATTGCGGATTTCTGAACCTAAGCCACACTAGACTCAATGAGTTGCTAGTGTCCTTCGATTCCGAAGTTCGTATAAGAGGCCGCCGCGAAATGGTACGAACTTCGGAATCGGGACGCTAGCAACGGGTTCCCAACTTAGGCCCCGGAACTTTCCAGATTCGCATGACCCTACCTGACCGACCGATCGCACCACGCTCAAAAAGCTTCTCTCGGCCGATCGCGGTCGCTGTCTCGCTCGCGCTTGTGGCGAGCCACTGGATTGCGGCCACCTCGCCGGCGCAAGCGCAAAGGCGCGGCGGGGGGCCGCCGGTCGTGCGCGACGCCGAGATCGAGCAGTTGCTGCGCGACTACACGCAGCCGATCCTGAAGGCCGCCGGCCTGGCGCGGCAGAACATCCAGGTGGTGATCATCAATTCACGCGCGTTCAACGCGTTCGTCGCTGACGGCCGGCGCATTTTCATCAATGCCGGCACGATCATGGAAGCGGACACGCCGAATCAAGTGATCGGCGTGCTCGCCCATGAAACCGCGCACATCTCCGGCGGCCACCTGTCGCGCCTGCGCGAGCAGTTGCGGGCCGCGACGACACAATCGATCATCGCATTGATCCTCGGCGCTGGCGCCATGGTGGCCGCGGGGCGCTCGGGCGGCAGCACGGGCCAGGTCGGCATGGCGGCTCTTTCCGCGCCGCAGGCCGCGATCCAGAACAACCTCCTCGCCTATGTCCGATCGCAAGAAGATGCCGCCGACCGCGGCGGTGTGCGCTATCTCAACGCGACCGGACAATCCGCGAAAGGAATGTACGAGACCTTCAAGAGACTTGCCGACCAAATCCTCTACGCGTCGAGCCACATCGACCCGTATATGCAATCGCATCCGCTGCCGGCGGAACGCGTGCGAGCGCTGGAGGGCCTCGCCAAATCCAGCCCGCATTGGGGCAAGAAGGATTCGCCGGCGCTGCAGGCGCGGCATGATCTCGCGCGTGCCAAGCTTTACGGCTTCATCGATCCGCGCCAAGGCGTCGCGCGCCGTTACCCGATCAGCGACAACAGCCTCGCTGCACGCTACGCCCGCGCCATCGCGATGTACCGCTTTGGCAACGTCCCGGGCGGGATCCAGCAGATCGATACGCTGATCCAGGCGCAGCCGGAGAACCCTTACTTCCACGAGCTCAAGGGCCAGGCCTTGCTGGAGGCCGGACGTCCTGCGGACGCCATCGCGCCGCTGCGCCGCGCGGTGCAGCTTGCGCCCAATCCAGCGCTCATCCAGATCATGCTTGGACAGGCCCTGCTGGCGTCGAACAACAAGGCTTATGCCGACGAGGCGGTCAGGCTGCTCGAGACGGCTTCACGACGCGAGCCGGAATCGCCCGAAGCATTCGAACAGATGGCGCTGGCCTACGGACGCAAGGGCGACCTCGCACGCGCCGACCTCGCGTCTGCCCAGGCCTCGTTCGCGCGCGGCGACCTGAGAACGGCGCGTGCGCTCGCTGGCCGTGCCAAGTCGCGCTTCCCGGTCGGCTCGCCGGGTTGGGTCAAGGCGGACGATATCGCCACCTACAAACCGCCAGTCGCGCCGCGCCGCAGATAATCTCGAAAAGGATTACCACGATGAAACGCTATCTCCGGCCGCTGGCTGTCGCGCTGATCGTGCTTGCAACTGCTGCCGTCTCGACGGTCAATCTTGCGCTGGCACAGTTCTCTCCCGCCCAGCGCGGTGAGATCGAGAAGATCATCCGCGACTACCTGCTGCGCAACCCGGAAATCCTCCAGGAGGTGGTCCAGGAAATGGAAAAGCGCCAGGCTGTCGCCGATGCCGAAAAGCATCGCGATGCGATCAAGAAGCACGCAGAGGCGCTCTTCAATTCGAAACGGCAGGTCGTCCTCGGCAATCCGCAAGGCGACGTCACCATGGTCGAATTTTTCGACTACAATTGCGGCTTCTGCCGCAAGGCGCTCACCGACAAGCTGGAATTGGTGAGGGCCGACCCGAAACTTCGGCTCGTGCTCAAGGAATTCCCCGTTCTTGGCGAGGGCTCGACCCAAGCGGCGCAGGTCGCGGTCGCGGTCCGTATGCAGGACAAGACCAGCGGGAAGAAGTATCTCGAGTTCCACCAGAAGATGTTCGCCAGCCGCGGCCAGGTCGACAAGACGCGCGCACTCGCGGTGGTCCGCGAGATCGGGTTCGACGCCGCCCGCGCCGAACGGGACATGAACAGCGATGAGGTGCGGCTGACGCTCGAGGAAGACTTCAAGCTCGCCGAGGCGCTCGGGATCAACGGCACCCCAACCTATGTCTTTGACGGACACGTCGTGGTCGGCGCAGTCGGCGTGGAGAAGCTCCGGGAGGCCATCAATACCGTCCGTTGCGGCAAGGCGACCTGCTGACGGCGACATCAACTAAGCCAAAACCGGGGATTTCGAGGATTCCACTCCGGCTTCCCCTTTTTGCATGAGGTGCCTATAACGGGCGTCCCCGTGGCGGCGGCACCTATGGCGAAGACGATCTACGTTCTCAACGGCCCAAACCTCAATCTCCTCGGCACGCGTGAGCCCAAGACCTACGGGCACGCGACGCTCAAGGACGTGGAAAAGCTCTGCCGCGAGGCTGGCAAGCGCCACGAGATCGCCATCGCCTTTCATCAATCCAACCACGAAGGCCAGTTGATCGACTGGATTCACGAAGCCGGCGCCAAAAAGGCCGCCGGTCTGGTGATCAATCCAGGCGGCTACACTCACTCCTCGGTCGCGATCCGCGATGCGGTCGCGGCGGTGGACATCCCGGTGATCGAAGTGCACATCAGCAACATCTTTGCCCGCGAGGACTTCCGACACTTCTCGCACATCGCGCCGGTCGCGAAGGGCACCCTCAGCGGATTTGGCATCATGGGCTATGCGCTCGCAATCGACGGGCTGGCCGCGCTCAATGCGAGCGAGCGGAGGAGCTGAGCCGTGGCACGCGGGCCGAAAGAGACCACCGATAAGACCGAAGGCAGGTCCGTCGACCATGACACGATCCGTGAGCTCGCGAAGCTGCTGGACGAGACCGGGTTGACCGAGATCGAGTTCGAGCGCGGCGGCGTGCGCGTGCGGGTCGCACGCCAGGGTCAGCCGGTCATGGCGGCGGTTGCGCCGCGTGCCATCGCACCGGCGGGCGCTCCCGACGCCAACCCGGGTGATGCAAAGCATCCCGGCATGGTCCCCTCGCCCATGGTCGGCACCGCCTATTTGTCACCGGAACCGGGCGCGCGGCCTTATGTCGAGGTCGGCAGCGAGGTGCGTGCAGGCCAGACCGTGCTGATCATCGAGGCGATGAAGACCATGAACCAGATTCCCGCGCCGCGGGCGGGTCGTGTCGTCCAGATCCTGGTCGAGGACGCGCAGCCGGTCGAGTTCGGCGAGCCGCTGATGATCATCGAGTGATCCTCCCACCCGGGAGCGAAACTCGCAAGGCAGAGTTGTTCACGTTCGATGTTCGAGAAAATCCTCATAGCCAATCGGGGCGAGATCGCGCTGCGGGTGCTGCGCGCCTGCAAGGAGCTCGGCATCTCGACCGTGGCCGTGCATTCGACCGCCGACGCCAACGCCATGCATGTCCGGCTTGCCGACGAGAGCGTCTGCATCGGGCCGCCGGCCGCGCGCGACAGCTACCTCAACGTGCCGGCGCTGCTCGCGGCCTGCGAGATCACCGGCGCCGACGCCGTGCATCCGGGCTATGGATTCCTTTCGGAAAACGCGCGCTTCGCCGAAATCCTCGAAGAACACAACATCCACTTCATCGGCCCGAAGCCCGGCCATATCCGCATCATGGGCGACAAGATCGAGGCCAAACGCACCGCCCGGCGTCTCGGCATCCCGGTGGTGCCTGGCTCCGATGGCGGCATCACCTCCGATGCGGAGGCGATGGTGATCGCAAAAACCATTGGCTTTCCGGTGCTGGTCAAGGCGGCGGCCGGCGGCGGCGGCCGCGGCATGAAGGTCGCGCAGACGCCCGCCGATCTGTCGAACGCGCTCGCCAATGCACGCGCCGAAGCGCAGTCCGCCTTCGGCGACGACGCGGTCTATCTCGAGAAATATCTCGCGCAGCCGCGCCATATCGAAATCCAGGTGCTTGGCGACGGTCACGGCCGCGCCATCCATCTCGGCGAGCGCGATTGCTCATTGCAGCGCCGCCACCAGAAGATATGGGAGGAAGGCCACTCGCCGGCGCTCAACATCGCCGCATCGAACAGCATCGGTGAGACGGTGGCGAAGGCAATGCGCGAGCTCGAATATCTCGGCGTTGGAACCGTCGAATTCCTCTACGAAGACGGCAAGTTCCATTTCATCGAAATGAACACGCGCATCCAGGTCGAGCATCCGGTGACCGAGGCGATCACCGACATCGATCTCGTGGTGGAGCAGATCCGCGTCGCAGCCGGCGGCGGCCTCGATCTCAAGCAGGAGGATGTGAAGTTCTTCGGCCATGCCATCGAATGTCGCATCAACGCCGAGAACCCGCAGACGTTTATGCCCTCGCCCGGCAAGATCGTGGCCTATCATCCGCCCGGCGGCCTCGGCGTGCGTGTCGATTCCGCCGTCTACAATGGCTATACGATCCCGCCCTTCTACGACTCGCTCGTGGGTAAGCTGATTGTCCACGGCAAGACGCGCAGCGAATGCCTGATGCGGCTCAAGCGCGCGCTCGACGAATTCGTCGTCGACGGGGTCGAGACCACGCTACCGCTCTTCCGCACGCTGGTACGCGAGAAGGACATCATCGACGGCGACTATCACATCCATTGGCTGGAGGACTTCCTCGCCAAAGGTGGAATCGACCGCGTATGATTGAGAAAAGTGGAAGGCCGGTTTTCGGATAAGGATGCCCTTGAGTTCGAGCCGGGGGATCACGGGCAGGTAAAGCGCGCGATTGCCGCGCCTGCGATCAACGACCTTCAGGCGCTGCGGCGAATTGCCGGTGAAAATCGGACTGGCGCCGCTCAGGCGTGCCCACATATCTAGTCAGTATCCTGCGCCAACGCGATATCGCGAGGCCTCATGGCGTACTTGGCGAGCAAATGGAGACGGTGGTATTTTTCCGGTTTCCTGGGGCTGCTCGTCGCCATCCTGGCACCGGCTGCGCCTGCGCGGGCGCAGGGATCGGTGTTCGTCACCGACGTCCAGGGCGCCATTGGGGTCGCGGTCCAACGTCAAATTACGCAGGCCATCGAGGCGGCCCAGGCGAAGCAGGCGGCGGCGCTGATCGTGCGTCTCGACACGCCGGGCGGGCTGGTGAGCGCGACCCGCACCATCATCCAGGCCCTCATCGCATCGCCGGTGCCGGTCATCGTCTACGTGGCACCGAGCGGCGCGCACGCCGCATCTGCCGGGACCTTCATCGTTTACGCGGCACATGTCGCCGCGATGGCGCGGGGAACGAGCATCGGCGCCGCAACTCCGGTCGAGATCGGCGGGCTGCCGGGCCTGCCGCAGCCCAAAGACGAGAAAAAGGACAAGCAGCAGGACGGCATGACCACTGCGCAACGCAAGGCGGTCAATGATGTTGTGGCGCTGCTCCGTGGTCTCGCGCAGTTGCGCGGGCGCAACGCCGAGTGGGCGGAAAAAGCGGTGCGCGAGGCAGCGACGCTGACCGCCGAGGAGGCGCTCAAGGAGCATGTGATCGAGATCGTTGCATCCGATCTCGGCGATGTCCTGGCGCAGGCGGACGGACGCAAGATTACCGTGAATGGACAGGAGCGTATCCTTGCGACGAAGGACGCGTCACTGGTGACCTTTACGCCGGATTGGCGCACCCGACTGCTCGCAGTCATCTCCGACCCCAATATCGCTTTCATTCTGTTGATGATCGGGGTTTACGGAATCCTGCTCGAGTTCTGGTCTCCAGGCACGTACGTGCCTGGCACGGTGGGAGCGATTTCGCTGATCCTCGGGTTGATGGCATTGACGGTGCTGCCGGTTCACTACGGAGCGCTCGGCCTTGTCATGCTCGGCATCGCACTGATGGTCGGGGAAGCGCTGACGCCCGGCCTTGGAATTCTCGGGATCGGCGGCATCCTCGCCTTCGTCGTCGGAGCGATCTTCCTGTTCGAAGGTCCCGGCGCCGACATCAGCTTCGCGATTTCGCTGCCCCTGATCATTGGCACGGCCGCCGTCACCGCCGCGCTCATTTTCGGGGTAATCGCCGCCGCCCTGAAAGCGCGCAAACGCCCGTCGGTCACAGGAGCGGAACAACTGATCGGCAGCGTCGGCCAGGTGGTCGATTGGCACAGCCCTCAGGGCAGCGTTCGCCTGCACGGGGAAATCTGGGCCGCCCGCTCGAAGTGGCCCTTGAACCCCGGCGACAGCGTCCGCGTTGTCGGACGCGACCGGCTGACGTTGATTGTCGAGCCGTAACAGAGGAGATGCGACATGCCCTCCGACATCACCACGCTGACCGGATACCTCTTTCCGCTGATCGTCATCATTGGCATTGCGCTCTATTCGATCCGGATTCTGCGCGAATACGAACGCGGCGTCGTGTTCATGCTGGGTCGATTGTGGAAGGTCAAAGGCCCGGGGCTCATCATCATCATCCCATTCATCCAGCAGATGGTCCGCGTCGATCTGCGAACCCGCGTGTTCGATGTTCCTCCTCAGGACGTGATCTCGCGCGATAACGTCTCGGTGCGAGTCAACGCGGTCATTTACTACCGCATCGTCGATCCGGAGAAGGCGATCATCCAGGTCGAGCATTTTGACGAAGCCACCAGCCAGCTGGCGCAGACGACGCTGCGGTCCGTGCTCGGACAGCACGATCTGGATCAGATGCTGGCCGAGCGCGACAAGCTCAACTCCGACATTCGCGAGATCCTCGACCAGCAGACCGACGCCTGGGGCATCAAGGTATCAATCGTGGAGCTCAAGCACGTCGACATCACCGAAACCATGGTGCGCGCCATCGCCCGGCAGGCGGAAGCCGAACGGATCAGGCGCGCGAAAGTGATCGACGCCGAAGGCGAGTTCCAGGCGGCCGAGAAGCTGGCGCAGGCCGGTCAGATCCTGTCCGGCCGCGCCGAGGCGATGCAGCTTCGCTATTTTACTGCGTTGCAGAGCATCGTCGGCGACCGATCCACGACGATCGTGCTGCCGATCCCCATCGAAATGTTCAAGAAACTCGTGACCTGAAGCAGACGGCAGGCTCGTATTGCTTGCTGTCGATATCAGAATTCACGGCAGCCGCGGCAGGTCGACCTGGTCCTCCAGCACGATCTTGTCGAAATCGTCGATCAAGAGATCGACGCGCACGATCCATTGTCCGGAAACGGGAATTCTCAACCCTGCAACGCGCCAGTGGCCATCGCGGTCGTGAACCGCGGCGCGGCGGACCGGCTCGATCCCCGCCGCGGGGTTGGCCAGCGTCATCGTCACCTCCTTGACCGGTAGTACATTGAACTCACCGTCGAGAACCTCAACGCGGACGCGAGGGTCACGTGCCCGCACCGGCATCAGCGACACCTGCGCCATCGCACGCGTGCCGTGCAGGTGAACCTCGACCGGCTCGAAAGCGGCGAGCGCCCGGGGCGGCGGCGTGAAGCGCCAGAGCGCCACCAGCGCCAGGATCGCTGCGACGAGGCAGAGCTCGACCGTCAGGGTTTTCGTCAGCGAGCCGGACGCCGCGACATTTCCGTGCTGGTACCGGGGCGTGAAGACGTAGCGGTTGAGCGCGGCCAGCGCGAGCAGTGCAACGACTGCGGCAATCTTGCACGACAGCACGATGCCATAGCTCGTCGTCCAGAGCGCGTCGACACGGTCGAGCTGCACCACAGCCAGAACGATCCCGCTGATCACCAGGCCCGCCAGCGGATAAGGAATGGCGTGGGAGAACCGCCCCAGGGCATTGCCCTCGCCCGCTTGCACTGCCGCGACCAGCGGCAATAGCGCACCGACCCAGAACGCCACGCAGATGACGTGCACGAACACGGACGGTCGTGTCAGCATCTGCGGTGATGCATTGCTGGTATGACCGCTCAACGCCAACGCAAGCCCGGTGGCCATCAACGCGGCGAGCGATAGCGCCCCTGCCATGCTGTGTCCGTTGGTGCGCGACTCTGCCTCGAATGCGAACAGCCCCGCGAACAGCGCGATCATCGCCGTGATCGCCGTCATTCCGTAGCTGGTTCCGAGGCTCGTCTCCCAGACAAGCCTTTGCGCGAGGGCGGGAAGCCGCAGGTCGAGCGCGTCAAGACCCTGCAGTCCGACCGACAGCGGCGTCACCAGCAACCCGGCGGCAATCAGCCCGATCAAGGCCCGATCGATCCATGCTTGGGAAGCCCGCTCGTCCTCGCGCAAGCGGGGACCCGGAACCAAAGATTCCGGATTCTCTCGGGAGCCTGTCCCCGGGTGCGTCGAAGGCGCGACCCGGGGACGGGTATGAGCGGAGGGGACGTCAAACCACATTCGAAAGAACGCGCCGCCGATCCCGATCATGAGCGCCAGGTAGATGATGACCTTCGCCATCCATAACGCGGCGCGCACGAGCGGATCGCCGGCCGGCAACGCGCCGGGCCCTGGCGGTGCGCTCGCCTCGCCGACCGAGAACACCAGCGACCCGCCGACCGGATGACCGTCGGCGGAGATCACCCGCCAGCTCAGCACATGAGTGCCGCGCACGAGCGCGGGCAGCTTGACGGTGACGGTCGTGTTCTCGGCACTCGCCGCCACTGTGGTCGCTGCGCCATCGGGCGCGATGAGACGTATAACAAGCGGCGTCACCGGCTCGTTGAAAGTTAGCCGCATCAATACCGGCGGCTCTGCCACTAACGCGCCGTCGGCAGGCTCCGCCCGCACCAGCGACGCGTGTCCGAAGACCGCGCTCGATTGCACGAGCGCGGTCAGTAACGCGATCACGAATATGTGGATGCGCACGCCTATTTCTTCTTCGGCAGCAGGCGTAATCCTGCCGCCGGTTCAGAGCCGCCTGCACCGTGTCCGTGCGAATGCTGGCCGGTCGGGATCTCGATCCAGCGATGCACGCCCTTCTCGCATTCCTGCACCACGGGGAAGTAGACGGTCTGCCCGCCGCCCAACTCCTCGGCGATGGTGCCGATGAACACGAACTCGTCGTAGTGCGCGTCGAGAAGCTTTCCGCCCGACCAGGAAATCTCGGTTACACCCTTGGTGAGTGGCGCACCGCGCAGCATGTAGGGCTTGGGATAGGTTCCGGTCTTAGCGTCCAGCTGCCAGCCGGGTTTCGGCATCGGCTTCACCGCAACGAGGCCTGCCGGCACTCTGACGCGGATCGCAGTGGTGGGCGAGCCATCGCACCCGTGGGGTACGCGCAGGACGGCCTTGTAGGATGACCCGACCGGCGCTTCCTGACGCTCGAGGGTAATATGGGCGGATGCTGTGACGGGCACCAACAGGCAGGCAATGGCGCCGGCGGCGCCGATAACGAA
>WHTP01000019.1 GCA_009377695.1 Hyphomicrobiales bacterium
ACCGGCGCCTTGCTGGGGCTCGATGCGGTCACTGCAGCGGCCGAGGGCCGAATTAGTTCGGTGCGGATGATCACCCGCAAGCCGCCAAACGGGCTCGCCGGCGCGCCCTACCTGGTGGCCAACAACATCTCGGTCGATGGCCTTAACACGGCGAAGCGGGTGTTCGCCGGGAACGCACGGGAGGCGGCGGCGGGATTTCCCGCCAACGTGAATGTCGCCGCCGCCCTGTCGCTCGCCGGAATCGGTCCGGAACAAACCACGATCGAGATCTGGGCCGACCCGGCCGTCGACCGGAACTGCCACAGCATCGAGGTCGAAGCGGATTCTGCCAGGTTTTCGTTAACTATCGAGAATGTTCCTTCGGAAAACCCCAAGACCGGGAAGATCACCGCGTTGTCGGTTTTGGCAGCCCTGCGGAAGCTGCACGCTCCCCTTCGGGTCGGTACTTGAGGAAGGGGCTGGGCAGTGCACGAGCCAACCGGAGAGCCATGAATCTACAGGTTTTTTCGCAAGACCTGGGTTGGAGTTCGATTTTGTGAGTTATCATGCCGCCCTGGCCCGGATTGATCGGTCCGGGTTGCTTGAGGAGCCTCGGGGTGGGGCTTTCAGGTGAGCAGTTCCCCCCCGGTACCTTTGAACCTGGTCGCTTCTCCCTGCGACTAACCTAACGAGTCGGCCGTCAGGCAATGCAATCCACTTCGGACGAAGTCCTGATCGGACGCATTGCAACCGGCGATCGGCTCGCCATGCAGGTGCTGTTCGCGCGGCACCATGTGCGGGTCTACCGGTTCGTATTGCGGTTGGTGCGTGACGAGTCGGTTGCGGAAGATCTGATCAGCGAAGTGTTTCTTGACGTGTGGCGTCAGGCTGGTCGGTTCGAGGGGCGGTCGCAGGTATCCACGTGGTTGCTGGCGATCGCACGGTTCAAGGCCCTGTCTGCGCTGCGGCGCCGCCCGGACGAAGAACTGGATGAAGAAGCGGCCGAGGCAATCGAGGATCCCTCAGACGATCCTGAAGTTGTCCTCGACAAGAAAGATAAGAGTGCGGCGATCCGGAAGTGTCTTGAGAAGCTTTCGGCAGAGCATCGGGAGATCATCGATCTGGTCTACTACCACGAGAAGTCAGTGGAAGAAGTGTCCCAGATCGTCGGAATCCCGGAGAACACCGTCAAAACGCGCATGTTCTACGCGCGCAAGAGATTGGCAGAGCTGCTGAAAGCGGCGGGAATTGAAAGAGGATGGCCATGATGAGCTTGAACCGAGAAGCGCCCGAGCGCCAGGACATCGAAGCCCTGCTGCCGTGGCACGCTGCCGGCACTCTGAGCCGTCGTGACTCCGATCGCGTCGAGCAGGCGCTTGCCGGCGACCGTGAACTCGCCCGCCGCTACGAATTGGTTCGCGAAGAGCTTGGCGAGACCATCCATCTGAACGAGACCTTGGGCGCCCCGTCGGCGCGGGCGATGGAAAAGCTGTTCGCCTCGATCGAGGCCGAAGCGCCGACCGTGAAGAAGACCTCCTTCAATTTCGTGGGCCGCGTCGTCGAGTTCATGTCGAGCTTCAGCCCGCGCACGCTGGCTTACGCCGGTACGGCTGCCGCGCTCGCGCTGGTGGTGCAGGCCGCCGTGCTGACCACCGTCGCCGTGCGCGATCAAGGCACTCCGTCCGGCCACGTATTGTCCTCGGCCCCTGCTGAGGGCGGGCAGCGCGCAGTCGTGCGTTTTGTTGCCAAGGCCACGCTCGCTGACGTGACCCGTTTCCTCGACGTCAACCAGGCGACCGTGGTCAGCGGGCCAAGCAGGGGCATGTACGAGATCCAGTTTGCCGCGTCGCCGATGCCGGAGGCGGACTTCTCCCGCGCGATCCAGCGCATGAAATCCGAATCCCGGATCGTCGAGTTCATCGCGATCAAGAACTAATCGTTCAATCCGCGTCCGGGTCGTCCTGACGTGACGAGCCCAGGGCCGCGGCGGGGCCGGCCCTACGGGAGCAGACCATGAGCCTCCGCATTGCTTTCACGTCAGCTATCCGCGCCGTTTCACGGCCGTATCTGGTCCTGCCGGCTGCTTTATCCCTGGCAACACTCGCGCTGCTGTCACCGCCAGCCATGGACGATGCCTCGGCGCAAGGATTCCGGATGCAAGGCCCGCGTCCGGGTTTTGTCGGCGGAGGCTTTTCCGCCGGAGGCCCGTCCGGCCGCTTCCCGTCCGCAAGGGCTCGCAGATTTTCGGGCCGACCGTTTATTCATCCGAAATCCGGCCCGCGACGGCGTGCCAACGGGATCGTTGCCACTGTACCCGGAAACGGGAAGGGCGGCATGGGCATGCGTGGCGGTCCGCGCCGGACCGGTACCACCACCGATACCCGCCATCCGAAGGGCCATGGCCGCCATCCGAAGGGCCATCGTCGCCATTCGTCGCACCGTTTCTGGCCACCGATCGTTGTTCCTGGCGGCACCACCGTCGTCGCCGTGCCGGTGCCGGGACCGAGCGCGCCGCCGCCCAATGTGCGTGGTGGCAGCAGGCGGCCGCCGTCGACGCCGCCGGCGCAATCCAACCGGCGTCCGCCCGCCAACAGGCCGCCGGCCGCCAGCGTAGCGTCCACCAATTGGGGCCGCTACGTCCCGAACGAGGTGGTGGTCGAAGTTGCGTCCGGCATCTCGCCGCGGACCATGGATGCGCTGCTGCGCCGCCATCGCCTGACGCAGCTCGAGACCGTGAATCTGCAATTTTCAGGCACGTCGATCCGCCGCTTGCGGATCAATAATCGCCGCTCGGTTCCGGCCGTCGTGCGTGCACTCGCAGCCGATCGCGCCATCATGGCGGCGCAACCGAACCTCCTCGCCACGCTCCAAGACGACGTGGCCGCGCCCGCTGCTGCGGCCACAGACCTTCAGCAATACGCGCTGGCGCGGATGCGGATGCCGGAGGCGCATGGGCTTGCCAACGGTGACCGCGTGCTGATTGCGGTCATCGATTCCGGTGCCGACACCGAGCATCCCGAATTGGCGGGAATGATCCTCGATACCTTCGACGCCATCGGGACCGGCGACCGGGTCCATGCGCACGGCACATCGATCGTCGGCGCCATTGCCGCGCGCGCCAGGCTGCGGGGAACGGCGCCCGGCGCCCACATTCTCGTCGCGCGGGCGTTCGGGCCCAGTCGCACCAGCATGGATGGTACGACGACGGACATCATCAAGTCGCTCGACTGGGCCATGGCCCGCGGCGCCCGTATCATCAATATGAGTTTTGCGGGTGGACGCGATCCGGCGGTCGCGCGTCGCCTGAACGAAGCGCGCGGCCGCGGCATCGTCCTGGTGGCGGCCGCGGGCAATGCCGGACCGAATTCCGCGCCGCTCTATCCGGCCGCCAATCGTGCCGTCATCGCCGTCACCGCAACCGACGATGGCGACCGCATCTATCGCGCCGCCAATCGCGGCAAGCATGTTGCCGTGGCGGCCCCGGGCGTAGACTTGTTGCTGCCGACGCTGGGCAGCGATTACCGGATGACCTCGGGCACGTCGTTTTCGGCCGCCGAAGTCACCGGGGTGATTGCCCTGATGCTGGAGCGCAACCCGACGCTGGGCCCTGACGCGGTCCGTCAGGCCCTGGTGAGCACGGCGCGTGACCTTGGCGCTCCCGGGGTCGACCCCCAATTCGGGGCAGGCTTGGTCGATGCCTATGAGGCGGTCCGTTCGGTCATTCCAGCGACCGCGGCCGCCGGGGCGAGCCCGACGACCGGCTCTGGAGGGCAATAGCCTCATTTGGTCAAAGGCTTAGAAGAAAATCGCTGGCCCCGCAAAAATTCTTAATTTTTTCTCTGAACCCTTTGAACCTTTCGCCGGGAGCCAACCACAAACGGATACGAGGCCATGCCCGGCCTTCCAAGTTGAACAAGTCTCGATCGGCGCTCCCGCCCCCCGATCCCCTTGCGCCGATCAAATGGCCCGCCTGGACCACCCCTCCAGGCGGGTTTTTTCTTTTTTGGGATGTCCGCGCCCCTCAGCGTGCCTGCACGCGTCGATCGTCGACCTTTCGACATTCAATTTGCAGGGTAGTCGAATCACAACGGTAGTGGAATAAAGCGGTAGCTGTGTTGAGCAGCTTCGTAGGCGATGCGTCCGTTGAGTTGATTGAATTCATCAGTCGTGACCCTGCGCCGCGAACAGGTGGCGCGCTTGCCCACCGCGATGACCGATCGACCTGCACTCCGCAAACTCGGCAAAACGGCAGAGAAGTGGCGCATCCTTGCGGAAAAGCGTCGCGAGGATTTTGCTGAGCTCTTTCGCAGCGGACGCTGGCAGCGCTACTACGAGCTCGATGACTTCGTCGTGCTGGCTCGCGAGGTCGCGGAAATTTGCGACCGCTGGACGCTGATCGTGGAACAGTATCGGCTGGCCGCACCGGATCCGGAAGCGCCGACGATCGATCGCAACGCGGCCTGACCTTCGGAATCGAAGGACACTAGCAAGTCTTTGGAGTTCTGAACCACTAGCACTGAGCCCGCCTCAATTCGTATTTGCAATCGCAGGCGCGGCGAGGGCGGTGCCATTGTCGATGCCGACCCGTCCGAAGCCTGGCAGCTTGACAGCCGGATGCCGGAGGTCGAGGCCCGCGACCAACCCGAACATGTTCAGCTCGACGCCTTCGATCCATCCGACCTTCACGCCGACGAGACCGAACAGCGACAGCTCGACCCCGGTGCGGCTGTCGGTGAGGCCGGCATAAAAGCCGTCGCGGAAATCCTTGCCGATGGCGTTCGACGGCAGCGTGGTCGCAAGCTCAGGCACGGCGCGTAGCACGGCTGCGATGAACGTATTGCTGTTCGGCCCCGGCCACATGCGGTAGTCGCCGTGGTTGCGATAGCGATAGTCCTCGATGGCGCTGCGTACCTTCGGGATCAGCGCGTTGGCAGGCGCGCCCTTGAGATCGATCAGCACGCGCGGGACGTCGCCGTACCAGCGTCCGTCCGGCGCCCAGCCGTTCGTGCGCACTGGATTGCCCCAGCCGACCACGTCGTAGCGGCTCCAGGTCGTCGCCCCTTCTGGTTTGTACACGACCCAGCTGTGGACCGAGAAAATGCCCTTCCAGCGGCCGGTGCGGCCGGAAAAGATGAGAAGCCGGGCGTCGCGATCCGCGCTCGCGTCCGGCAACATCCCGACGCTGCTCCAGTTCGCTGCGCGGAAATTCGCCGGATGGTCTTCCAGCGAATGAACGACGGCGTGAGCGGCCAGTGGAAGCAGGAAGATGACGGTCAGGGCGATCAGGAACCGGCGAAACGTGATGATGCGCATGAGGTCGATAATGCGTGGCGTTCTGCCAGAAATATGGCGACGCCGCATCGGCGGCCGCAAATGACAATGTTGTAATGTCGCGGCGTTGTGAAGGCTCCCTCGCTTGTGCATGTTCTTATCCGAAAACCGGTGCCCACCCGCCAAGTCGCCTTTTCGGGATCATGCATTACCGTACGCGGTTGCCGCTCACCGTGAGATTCGCGTAGCGCTCGGCGCCGCCACGCGAGAGATCGCCGGTGATGATGCGCTTGCGGTCCATGCCGATGACGGCGCCGCGTTTCACGTCGGCGATCATGTTGTTGGCGATCAACGCGGCGCCGGCGCCGGTCGAGACCGAGACGCCGATGCCGATGTCAGCCTGTCGTACCACGTTGCCGGTGGCTGCGACGTCGCGCAGGTGGTGGCCCCAGCCGATGATCATGCCGGCGGTGGGCGCATTCTCGATCACATTGCCGGCCACTGCGGTGTCGGCCTCGACCGCGATGCCGATGCCGGCCCCGTCGCCGGGATCGGTGCCGGCCGGGCGCTTCGGCAGGAGATTACGTATAATGTTGCCAGTGACGCTCGCGAGTCGTCCGCCCTGGTTGAAATTGGTGATCGAGACACCGATCGCGGCGCCATCGATCGTGTTGTTGGCGACCAGCGCGCCCTCGAAGCCGAACTCCGCATAGATCGCGACCTCGCGCACATCGCTGATGCTGTTGCCGGCGATCTGGAAGTTCGACGCGGCGTTGCCGCGCACCGCCGAGAACGCGCAATTGCGGATGCGGTTGCCGCGCACGATCACATTCGCGGCGCGGAAGACATTGATCGCATTGCCGTACTGGCCGGAGCCGCCCAAGCGGTTGTCGATCGCCTCGATGCGATTGTCGATGACGATGGTGCCGTCGTCCCCGGGGTTTCCGCGCCAGACCTGGATGCCGTTGTTGCCGGCGCCCGTGATGGTGTTGCGCGCAATCAGAAGCGCGCGCGCATCGAAGGAATGGATCGCGACGTCGGCGCTATCCGTTAGATGGGTATCGACGATCTCGCCGCCGACCGCGGTGCAAGAGATGGCGGTGCCGCCGGCGCCGCGGATCACGCAGTCGGCGATCTTGATGCGGCGGCTGTTCTCGATGTGCAGGAGCCCGCGCCGCTCGGGCAGGCGTCGCCGCTGGCCGTCGAGCACAAGACCGGACAGCGTCACCTGCTCGGTGCCGATCGTGCTGACGAGCGAGGCGCTGTCGCTGAGGAGAAGTTGCGTCGCGCCGCGGACGCCCACGAGCTGCGCGTTGGCAGGAAGCCGCAGATTGCCGACACGATAGCTGCCAGGTGCGATCGCGAGCGGCGTGCGGCTGCGCGCGGTTTCGTCGATGGCGCGCTGAAAGGTGCGGCTCTGGTCCTCGGTGCTGCCGGGGCGCAATCCGAATTGCGCGCCGTCGACACCGAGTGCACTCGGCAGCATCGCGTTCGGCGACGGAGCCGCGCCCGCCGGCGAGAGTGTCGCCGCTGCGGCAGATCCGGATACGAGAAATCGGCGACGATCTATGGTCATGGCATGGCCTCCGATGCGCCCGGCACGCACATCGCGGGGCATGCCACATGCGCGAATTTAGGGCCGCGAAATCGCTGGGTATCGTAAAGGGGTTAACGGGCGGTGCGCGCGGCGGCGATTGCCGCGCGCACGATCGCCTCTCCCGCGCGCACGAGTTGGCTCAAGGTTAACGGCGCGCCGTGTCCGCCGGGTGTTGCACGGACCTTCGGCACATGAACGAAGGCGGTGATTTTCGGTCCATTCGGGCCAGCGGCGGCCTCAGTCGCGCGCCAACAGAGATAGTTGCAGAGGTACCGGCCAGCGTCGTGCGAGAGCGCCGTTCTCACCCCGGTCGATCGTGCCGCGGCGACGAGCCGCTGCGCCGGAGCGCGCAGGGCAAGCGATGCGGCTGCCCCCGGTGCGATCGTCCCAGTTCGTGGCTTGCGCCCGCCGGCATCGGAAAAAACGCGGCTCCGCGCGTTGCGTGCGCGGGTTTCGATGCGGACGTGCCGGGTGCGCGTCGCGAGCCCGAACATCACCCAAACCTCGGGTCTGGTACGCGCCAGTAGCGCCGGTAAATCGCGATCGACGTCCTCATAACTGGTGACGAACACATGCGACGTCTGCTGGGCGCCAGCGAGTGCGAGGAGGCGGCTGCGGGCCAGCATCTCCACCAGGCGTTTCGTAGGATTGAATGGCGCGCCCGGAAAAGGTCCAAATCCGGTGAGGAGGATGTGCATCGCGGTGAGCTGTCTTGTCGCGTCGGCGTGTCAGGGCTGCTTTGCGGGCGCCTCGATGACGACGACACCGGCGTCCGGATCTTCCTTTTCGGCGGCGGCCCGCGCGAACGCAAAGAGCTGCTCGGGTGTAGAGATGCGGCACGTCGTTTCCGGCGACTTGATGCAGAAGCGATCCCGTGTGGCGTCGTCCGCATCGCCCTCGGTGATCGGAAGCATCAGGAACGCGCCCTCGGCCACCTTGCGCAACAGGAAATAGGTTACCGGACGGAGGCCGCGCGGCTTCTGCTTCGGCGACCACTTCGTCGCGCTCTTCCACTGCACCACCAGGTCGCGGCCTTCGAAGGGATGGGCGGTGAACTCGACCGGCGCGGCCCGCGGCCCCGTCGCCGCGACATAGCGGTCGCGACGCCATTGAAAGTTGTAGCGCAGGACGTTGCGGGCGCCGTCCTTTGGCGCACTGAAGATGTGCAACCGGCCGCGGTCGCCCAGAATCGACCTGGCGTCACTTAAAATGGGCTCGGTGGAGCTGACGCACGCGCTAGCGACCAGGCAGAGGAGGGCTGCGAGCAGCGGGGCGAGGGCGTTTCTGCTTCGATTTTGGGTCATTTTTTCAGAAAAACGGAGGGCTGAGCGGTAGAACCGGATTTTTCTGGCGGCATCATGTCCGGATTGAACTTTCCGAGCGTGTCGCACGACTAATTATGTATCATTGCCTCCCGGTGGGGGCGGCGGAGGGACTTATGGGTCGGCACTCGCTGGCGGCGACCGTTTTGGTCGTCACTATCCTCGCTGTCTTTGGTCACACCCCAACACAAGCCCAAGACCTGCAATGGCAGGTCGAGAACCCGTTCCGGTTCTTCAAGAGCACGCGCTCATTTGCGCTGCACGAGGCCGCCTATCACGCGGCCCGTGGCAAAGGCGACGTGCCGCGCGATGTGGTCTGGCGCACCGAGCGCCGGCTCAATGATCCTGATTGCCGGGATTCCTCCTCGCCCGACCGGTGCGCCGCGACGGCGGGCAAACGCTACCAGCAGAGCCGCCTCGGCTGGGCCGCGCAGACGTTGAACGACGTCTGCTACGACCGGAATTCGCGGCCGCGTCGCTATCACCCCACCTGCGAACGCGTGTATTCCTGGGGCCGGGCGCGGGAAGATTACGTCCTTCCGGAAGCGCACACCGTCACCATCTGGGTTGCAGCCGACAAGCTTGAGGGCGTCACCGGCGAGTGCACCTGGATGTGGCGCCCGCGCCGTGAGGGCGGCAAGATCGAGACCAGGAAGCACGCCTGCAGCAACAAGCTCACCATCGCCCGCGTACCTTATTCGCGCGATGCGTCGATATCCGGCGTCTCGGTCGCGGTCACGCTGCCCAACGGCACTCAGCTTTCTGAACGCGACGTGGTGGTCGAGGATGTCTTCATTGTCGCGTTGGGCGACTCTTTTGCCTCCGGCGAGAGCAACCCCGACCGCCCGGTGCAGTTCAGCCCGTCGCGGGAAATGGTCTACGACCCGACGCTGCTGCAGGACGAGCTCGCGATGGGGCCGCAGCCCATCCCACCGGTGAAGGGTTTTGGACTGTCGTCGAGCAATCCGCAGATCAATCCCAAGGTGTTGCCGCGCCGCCTGATGGAGGACGAACTCGCGGAGCGCTTCCTGCGGCTGTCGTCGCCGGAATTCCGCGCGGCCTTCGACCGCGCGCAGGCGCAGTGGCTGAGCAACGACTGCCACCGCTCGCAATACGGCTATCCGGTCCGCGTCGGCCTGCAGCTTGCGCTCGAAAATCGCCACCGCTCGGTGACGTTCGCGACCTTCACCTGCTCCGGTGCCGAGGTTGCGAATGGCCTGTTCCTCGAAATGGATCCGCGCCAGGGCTTCAGCGAGCCGAACGGCAGGAAGGTCCGCGCGCAGCTCGATCAGTTAACCGATCTCTTGTGCCGCGGCACGTCGCGCCAGCAGACGGATTATACGTTGCCGATGTACGGCGCCGGCAGCACGTCGGTCGCGGTGCAGCGCATCACGATGAACTGGTGTCCACCCGGCCAGCGCAAGCGTCCGATCGACGTCGTCTTCATGTCTGTCGGCGGCAATGACGTCGGCTTCGGCGGCCTTGTCGCCTATTCGATGACCGAGAGCGCGTCCGACTTCGCCCCGATTGCAGCGTGGATCGGCTCGTCGATCCGTTTCAGCCCGCAAGTGTCGCGTGTCTATCTCAATGTGCTCGACGAGCGCATCAAGGCGCTCAAGGACGCGCTGCATCAGGGCTTCGGCATCGAACCGTCGCGGGTGCTGCAAACCAGCTACGAGCCGATCCAGTTCGACGAAAACGGCCAGCTCTGCGGCAGCCAGCCGAGGCTTGGGCTCGACGTGCATCCCGGCCTGCAACTCAATCGCGGACGCCTGAAGGAGACCGCCGACTTCCTCGGCGAGTTCCTGGGGCGGCTCGAATGCATCTCCGGCAGGGGACGCAATTGCCCCGGCAATCTCGCCACCGGCCCGGGCACCGGCTTTAAGTTGGTCACCGACCATATCCCCGAGTTCACGCGGCGGGGCATGTGCGCGCGCGATCCGAAGCGCGCGCTTGCGGACGGCATCTACATGCGCGTGCCGCGCCGTCCCGGAGGTGCGGATGAGTTCCGGCCGTATTCACCGGCGGCGACGCTGCCCTATGCGCGGCACTGGCGACTGTTCCGCACGCCCAATGACGCGTTCCTGACCGCGCATACGCATCGCGAGGGTGTATCGGCCTTCGACATCCTGCAACCGGCCTATGCGGGCCTCTACAGCGGTGCGATCCATCCGACCGCGGAGGCGCACGCGATCGTCGCCGACCACGTGGTGCGCCACGCGCGCGGTATCGTGGACAAGCCGCACACGGCGAGGGCCATCGCGGCGCAGTGATCCCGTCTTGAGACGGAGGCGCGCCGCGAAATCCGGCGCGCGACCGCAAACCGCGCCCCTCGCGTCACGGCACGCTGTCGCTTTCGGGACGTTGGCCACCAAAGATCGCGAGCCCTCGCGGCGACAGATACTTCTGGAATGCGGTCCATGGCACGAAAACCGTGTACGGGCCTTCGGCGTAGGGACCGACCGCATAGGGCGAATAGTGGAAAGTAAGACCGGCGCTCTTGCCGGCCTCGGTCGACGGCGCGAGCGTGATCGGGCCGATCTTGCCCAGCGATGGCGGCACGCCGTCGGCGATGAAGCGATCTTGCTCTGCCAGGCTCTCGGGCGTGAGCTTGTCCTTCGGCACGTCGACGTTGATCGCGCCGCGCTTGAGCTTCTCGGCCGCAACCGCAACGCGCGCAAGCTGCGCCAATGCGGTCATGGTCGGCCCGTTGTCAGCGGTCTCGCGGAAGAACGGCCGGACGCTCACGCGCCGGCGGGTGTTGCGGTCCCACAGGATGGTGTCGACGTAGGAATTTGGATGCGCGCCGCCGGTATTGGTGCCGTCGTGGCGAACGACGCTGACATAGCGGCCGACCACGGAGCGCAACGTGTAGGAACGTTCGAACGTCCAGCGCCGGCCCGAGCGGAAGAATTCCGGTTCGTCTCGCATCGCCTTCGCGGCTTCCGCGCGGTTGCGTTCGGCCCAGCGACGCCCTTCGGCGAGGCTGCTCTCAAACAGGCGGGGAAATTTACGCAGCGCCGGATCGACCGTCAGGGTGACCTCGACCGCCTTGGTGCTGATCGAGACCTGCGGCTTGGTCTTGGTCTCGGCGTGGACTGAGTTTGCTGCGCCGACAACCACCAGAGTTGCGAGAAGGACTGCATTGCGGATGCGCATTATTGTTACTCGACCCCTGATTATTCGGCCGCCTGCGCGTGCCCGAGCCGCTTGTTGAGTGACCGCAGCACACCTTCGGCCGCCTCCGCGATCACCGTGCCGGGCGGGAAGATCGCCTCCACGCCTGCGCGCTTGAGGGCGTCGTAATCCTGCGGGGGCACGACGCCGCCGACCACGATCATGATGTCGTTACGGCCGAGCCGCTCGAGCTGCGCCTTCAGCTCGGGCAGATGGGTGAGGTGCGAGGCGGCGAGCGTCGAGATGCCGACGATATGCACGTCGCTCTCGACCGCCTGTCGTGCCGCTTCCTCGGGCGTCGCGAATAAGGGACCGATGACGACGTCGAAGCCGAGATCCTCGAACGCCGATGCGATCACCTTCTGGCCGCGATCGTGGCCGTCCTGGCCGGTCTTGGCCACCAGGATGCGGGGAGGGCGCCCTTCCGCCTGCGCGAACGCAGCCGTCAGTTCGCGCATGCGCTCGACCGCCTCCGACACGCCGGCCTGGTGGCGGTAGATCCCCGAAGCCACCTTCGCCTCGGCCTGGTGCCGGCCGTAGACCTGTTCGAGCGCATCGGAGATTTCTCCGACCGTGGCGCGGGCGCGTGTCGCGTCGATCGCGAGCGCCATCAGGTTCTCGTTGCCGCCGCCGGCGGTGCGCGTCAGCGCCGCGAGCGTCTGCGCGACCGCCTCGGGATCGCGTTCGCGCCGAAGCTTTGCGAGCTTCGCGATCTGTGACTGCCGCACGGCGGCGTTGTCGACCTTGAGCAGCTCGACCGCCATGTCGTGCTCGGGGCGATGGCGGTTGACGCCGACCACCGCCTGCTCGCCGGCGTCGATGCGCGCCTGCGTGCGCGTCGACGCTTCCTCGATGCGCATCTTCGGCACGCCGGCCTCGATCGCCTTCGCCATGCCGCCCAGGTCCTCAACCTCCCGGATGTGGCTCCAGGCGCGCCGGGCGAGCTCGTAGGTCAGGCGCTCGAGATAGAACGAGCCGCCCCAGGGATCGATGATGCGCGTGGTTTCGGATTCCCGCTGCAACACGATCTGCGTGTTGCGGGCGATGCGCGCGGAGAAGTCGCTCGGCAGCGCCAGCGCCTCGTCGAGCGCGTTGGTGTGCAAGGATTGCGTGCCACCCTGGGTCGCCGCCATCGCCTCGATCATGGTGCGCACCACGTTGTTGAACACGTCGTGCGACGCGAGCGACCAGCCCGAGGTCTGGGTGTGCGCACGCAGCGTCATCGAGCGCTCGGACTTGGGCTCGAATGGTTTCATCAGCTTCGCCCACAACATGCGCGCGGCGCGCTGTTTCGCCACCTCCATGAAGAAGTTCATGCCGGCGTTCCAGAAGAACGATAGCCGCGGCGCGAAACGATCGATATCGAGACCGGCGGCAAGCCCGGCGCGGACATATTCGACACCGTCGGCGAGCGTATAGGCGAGTTCGAGATCGCAGGTCGCGCCCGCCTCCTGCATGTGATAGCCGGAGATCGAGATCGAGTTGAATTTCGGCATGTGCGCCGCCGTATAGGCGAAGATGTCGGAGACGATGCGCAGCGATGCCTTGGGCGGATAGATGTAGGTGTTGCGCACCATGAATTCTTTGAGGATGTCGTTCTGGATCGTGCCGGTGAGCTTCTCCTGCGGCACGCCCTGTTCTTCGGCGGCCACCACGTAGCTCGCCAGCACCGGCAGCACCGCGCCGTTCATGGTCATCGACACCGACATCTCGTCGAGCGGGATGCCGTCGAACAGTGTTTTCATGTCGTGAATGGAATCGATCGCGACCCCGGCCATGCCGACGTCGCCGGCGACGCGCGGATTGTCCGAGTCGTAACCACGGTGGGTCGGCAGATCGAACGCGACCGAGAGGCCTTTCTGCCCGGCGGCGAGGTTGCGCCGGTAGAAGGCGTTGGAATCCTCCGCCGTGGAGAAACCGGCATATTGCCGGATGGTCCAGGGCTGCGTGACGTACATCGTAGGGTAGGGGCCGCGCAGGAACGGCGCGATGCCGGGATAGGTGTCGAGGAAGTCGAGGCCGGTGAGATCGGCGGGGCCGTAGGCCGGCTTCACCGCGATGCCTTCGGGCGTGTACCAGGGTTCACCGCCGTGCTTACGGGCGACCGGCGTCGCGATCGTAGGCACGACGGAGAAATCGATCTTGGAAAAATCAGGAATGCTGCTCGCCATGGTGCTCATGCGCTTGCGCGCCACATTGCCAATTTGTCATCATATCAGATGCGGGTGCGAGGGCATCCGCCGCCACAATACCGCTTTTGCCAGGCATCAGGGTTTCCTGTCCAAGGTGCCTACAATTCTAACGATCTCCCTTGCAGCAGCCGCTCTCCAAACCGCCTCAGCGCAGCGCGGCCGCCCTCTGGGCGCCGCTCGCCCGGTTCATCGCCGTCGAACAACGCATCGGCGATTGGGCGGGCCAGCGAAAAACCACCGCATTCGCCTACGAGTTCGTGCGCTTCGGTATCAAGCAGGCCTGGGCCTGCCTGTTCGGCGGCGCGATGGTCGCGCTGATCGTCGGCACCTATCTCTGGTACCCGCGCGATGCGGTGCTCGGCCGCTACGATTTCATGTTCCTTGCCGCGCTTGCGATCCAGATCGGAATGCTGGCGTTCAAGCTCGAGACGCTGGAGGAGGCGAAGGTCATTCTCGTCTACCACGTCGTCGGCACCGTCATGGAGGTGTTTAAGACCGACGTCGGCTCCTGGATTTATCCCGAGGCCAGCATCTTCCGTATCGGCGGCGTCCCGTTGTTTTCCGGCTTCATGTATGCCGCGATAGGCAGCTACATCGCGCGCTGCTGGCGGCTGTTCGATTTCCGCTTCCTCAATCATCCTCCGCTCTGGTCTGTCTATCTGCTCGCCTTGGCGATCTATGTGAACTTCTACGCCCATCACTACACCTACGACATCCGCTATCTCTTGTTCGCGGCGGCTGCGCTGATCTTCGGCCGCACCTGGATCTACTACAAGATCTGGCATGTGCATCGCCGCATGCCATTGCTGATCGGGCTCGGCCTCGTCGCCGTCTTCGTCTGGATCGCCGAGAATCTTGGCACCGTCACCCGGACCTGGCTCTACCCGCATCAGGCGCTCGGCTGGTCCGCGGTCTCGTTCGGCAAGCTCGGATCGTGGTTCCTGCTGTTGATCATCAGCTACGCGCTTGTCGCCGCCATTAACCGGCCGGTCGCGGTCTCGGCTGGCGACGGCATCAAATCAGCCTGAGACCGGCGGTCTCGCAAGCGCGGCCCGCAAGACTTATGTAATATCGGCTTTGCGGTTCCTTAATTCACGCGGACGCTGGCCGTTGGAACGACAGCCATGAATGAAAGTTCGCCGCCCAACAAGCAATTTGCCGGCGCCAACGCGGACCCGGACGAGTTCCTGAGCCTGCCGGCTTGGCTCTATCGTGATGACGAGTTCTTTGCGCACGAGGCCGAGCGGGTGTTCCGGCCATCGTGGCAGGTGGTCTGCCATGTCAACGATATCCCGCAGCCGGGCGACTATCACACTTTTGATTTCCTCAACGAGGCGATCATCGTCATCCGCGGTGATGACGGCGTGGTGCGCGCATTCCACAATGTCTGCCGGCATCGCGCATCGCGGCTGGTCGACGGGCCATCGGGGCATTGCAATGTGCGGCTGACCTGCCGCTACCATGCGTGGAGTTACGACTTGCGCGGACGGCTTGCGGGCATTCCGTTCCGCGACACCTTCGTCGAGCTCGATCCGGCGGAGCATGGGCTCAAGCCGGTCGAGCACGAGATTTACCACGGCTTCATCTTCGTCCGGCTTGCGAGCCATGGGCCGTCGGTCGCCGAGATGATGGCGCCGTACGAGCACGAGATCGCGCCGTACCGCATGGGCGAGCTGGTGCCGCTCGGCCGTGTGACGCTGCGGCCGCGTCCGGTGAACTGGAAGCAGATCGCCGACAATTATTCCGACTCGCTCCACATCAATGTTGCGCATCCCGGCCTGACGCGTCTGTTCGGCCGCGGCTACGGAATCGAGGCGCGCGAGTGGGTAGACAAGATGTGGGGCTATTTGCGCGAGCAGCCGTCGGCCAACCGCTCCGAGCGGATGTATCAGCAAGTTCTGCCGTCGGTGCCGCATTTACCGGCGGACCGTCAGCGGCTGTGGGTCTATTTCAAGCTCTGGCCCAATGTCGCCTTCGACATCTATCCCGACCAGATCGATTTCATGCAGTTCCTGCCGCTCACGGCGACCACGACGATGATCCGGGAGATCGCTTATGTGCATCCCGACGCGCGGCGCGAGATGAAGGTGGCGCGCTATCTCAACTGGCGCATCAACCGGCAGGTCAACAAGGAAGACACTGCGCTGATCAACAGCGTTCAGCAGGGCATGGCGTCGTCGAGCTATGACGTCGGTCCGCTGGGTTCGACGGAAGTGTGCCTGCGCAGCTTCGCGCGCAAGTACCGCGGCCTGATGCCGGTGACACGCGAGCGCAAGTCGCCGCCATCCGGGTGGAGCAGGCAGTGCCACGAGTGAGGCGCGCATGATTGTGCCTTCTCCCCTTGCGGGAGAGAGCGACACGCTCGTGCAACGCAAAGAATTGGGTGAGGGGTGCTTATTGCGTGCGCGCCCCGCGCGCAACCCCTCACCTAACTGTCTTCGTTGCAACATTGTGATGCCCTCTCCCTCGAGGGGAGAGCGACTGTCTTGGAAGTCAAGCGATTTGCCATGGTCTGCGGTCTCTGAGGATGGCGTTGAGGATGGTCAGCAGCTTTCGAGCGACCGCGATGAGCGCAATCATCTTCGGCTTGCCAGCGGCGACGAAGCGATCGAAGAAGGCTTTCAAGACTGGATTGCGCCGCTTGGCGACCATTGCTCCCATGAACAGTGCAGTCCGCACGGCTTGGCGGCCGCCACCGATGAAGCTTTTGCCGCGCCACTGCCCGGACTGGCGAGTGAACGGCGCGAGCCCGGCCAAGGCGGCAATTTGCTTACGGTCGCAGCTTCCGAGCTCAGGCAGTTCGGCAATCAACGTGTTCGCGATGGTTGGTCCGACACCGGGCACGGACCGGAGCAGATCCTCCTTCTCGCGCCACACCGGCGAGCCACGCACCGCGTCGTCGATATCGGTGTTGACGCTGGCCAGCTCCTTCTCCAGGGCCTTCACGAGGCGCACAATACTCTTGCGCAAATGTGGGACGGTCACGCGCTTCTCGCGTTGTCGTTCGGCTCCGATCATCTCGACAATCTGCCGCCGACGGCAGACGAGATCGGCCAACAGCCGCGTCGCTTCGTCGGGCAAGGGCCGCACTTGCGGCCTGGTCGCCTCCGCGAAGTGGGCGATGACGCCAGCGTCGATCGGATCGGTCTTGGCGCGCTGCCCGATCGCCTTGGCAAAGGCCCGGACTTGGGCTGGATTGACGATGACAACTGGAAGGCCTGCTGCCGCAAGCGCTGCTGCCGCGACGGTCTCGAAGCCGCCGGTCGCTTCGAGCGCGACAACATGCGGCGCAAGCGCTTGCAGCCGTTCTGCCAGGAGCGGCACTCCGGCGGCATTGCGCTCCACCGTGAACATCTCTCCACTCGGACGCACGGCGACGTCGAGATGGTCTTTCGATACGTCGATACCAACCGCGATGAAGTCCATGGTCACCCTTCCTTGCCTAATCGGGCTTCGCGCTTTGCGGCCCCGGCGACTGTTCGGGTTCAATGGACTGACAGGCGGGGCGCCAAGCTCTCCCACGGTCTTCAAGGACCCAGGGCACTGCGGCCTCCCGCCCGTCACCGCAACCCGGAGCCTATCCGAGTCGCGGAATTCACAGTTACAAGGGCACAATAACGGCATCGCCGCTGCGGGACGGTTGCTCTTGGCTACTTCTTCCCCTTGCCTTTGCCGCCACGCTTCGCCGTGAGCGCGCCTTCGTAGCGCTTGGTCAATTCGATCGTCGCCAACGCGTATTTCATGCAAGCCGCGCGGTCGCCGTAGTGCAACGCGTTCACTGGGGCACCGGTCTTCGCATAGGCTTCCTTGAAGATCGGCGACGCGTGCGCCTCTTTCGAGGTCCGCTCCAAAAGCTCGAACTGCTTCGGATTCTTGTCAAGCCATTCGGTATGAACGGCCCATGCGCGCGCCGAATAGAGGTCCGGGATGTCGGTGCCGAACACCTTGTTGATCAGCGGCGCGTTCTCGCTCAGTTCCGCGAAATTGTTCTTGGTGCGGTTGAAGACGCCAAGCACCTTGAACTTCTCGGACAGCGACAGCACGCCGGTCATCGGCAGCGCGCCGATCTCGGCTTCACCGTTGAGGACCGCGATGTAAGTCGGGTTGCCGCCGCCATAAGGGATGAGGTTGTAGCTCGACTTCGTCGCCTCCCCGAGCGCCAGCAATCCGATCGATGCAGGATGCGGAATGCGGCTCACCGCAACGTTCAGTGGCCGCTTCTTGGCGGCGTCAACGACCTGCTCGATCGACTTATACGGAGACGTCCGGTTCGCGAAGACGATGCTGTCGTCGATGTCGACCATCGAGAAATACGTGAAGTCGCGCGGAAAATTGTAGTCGGGTTTCTGGGTCGCATACATGATCATTTCGGGACCCATGTTCCCGAACAGCAAGTTGTAGCCATCCTTGGGCCGGCGCTTGACGAAAAGCTCGTAGCCGATTTGCCCGGCCGCGCCAGGAAAGAAGCTGTATTCGAACTGGGTCTTGAGGATCTTGCCCCAGGAATCGTCGAACGCGCGGGCGAGCCGCTCCGCGCCGCCGCCCTGGCCGGTCGGGATCACCACGCTGAACTTGCGGTTCGGGTAGTTCTGCGCGGCCGCGCCGTTGAACGGCGAGGTCGCCAGAAGTCCGGCCGAGGCGGCAAGACCGCCGACGACGGTGCGACGCGTCGTGTTGCTGGTCATTTGAGTTCTCCTCCCTGGAGACAGAATTGCGAGCGCGGGACGGGTGCGGCTAGCGTCCCGATTCTGAAGTTCATAAGATATCGCAGCGGCCTCTTATACGAACTTCGGAATCGACGGACACTAGCAACCCTTTGAATCGAGTGTGGCTTTGGTTCAGAAGTCCGCATGTCGAACCCGCCGCGAGAATGATGCGGACTTCTGAACCGCCACACTGGTATCACCTTATCTTGCCATATGGCCGCATGGTGCAAAAGCACGCAGGGGTCGCTGCGGCAACAAGGCTCAGTCTCGTTGGTTAATCGCTTCCGCCGTCTATTTGCGCTTCGCGGTGAGGGCCTTTTCGTAGCGGCGCGCCAGTTCGATGGCGTTTAGGGCGTACTGCGTGCAGGCCGTGCGGTCGCCGTAGACCAAATTGAGGTCGGTCGCGCCGGTCTTCTTGTATGCTTCCCGGAACGCCGGCGAGGCATGCGCCTCTCGGGACGTCCGCTCCAGCAATGCGAATTGTAGCCGCGAAAGCATGGCATTCGCGGACCCAACCTGACAGTCGTCGCCCCCGAACGCACAGCTTACTCCGCCAACGCCGGCTCCGGCGTCCTCGATGCGACCGCCGGAGGCAAATCCATGATCCGCGGATACACCTCTTTCGCAAACAGGGTCATGCTGCGGACCGTGCGCTGGTGATCGAGATGGCCGGCCTGCTGCATCATCAGGAGATGATCGAAACCGCCCACCTGATCGTAGAACTTGCGGATGCGCGCCGTGACCTTGTCGGGCGTGCCGGCGATCAGGATGCCTTGCTCCATCATGTAGTCGAGCCCCTGCTGACGCACGGCCTCGGTACGACCGGCGAACTTGCCCTGCAGCGCTTGAACATTGAGCGCGATCGAGGCGTAGCCGGGCGGGTTCTTGAACTGCGGCTCGGTCTTGTTGGAGCGGATGTACCAGAGCAGCTCCTGTGCGCCTTGTTCCGCTTCGGTGTCGGAATCGGCGGTGAAGACCAGCGGCAGGAACGCGGTGCCGCCCTGGTGCGGCACGCCGGCATCGACGTAGTGCTTGCGGTACTCATCGAACAGGCTGCGCGTGTTCTCGTAAGGCTGCAGGAAAGTGGCGAAGGTGAAGCCGTGCTGCGCGACCTTGCGCACGTTCTCGCGGTCGGTCGAGCCGGTGATCCAGACCGGCGGATGCGGCTGCTGGTAAGGGCGCGGCCAGATGTTGACCGCGCGCTTGTGCCAAAAGCGGCCTTCGTAATTGAACGGCCCGTCGTGCGTCGTCCATGCGCGCATCGCGAGGTCGATGCCCTCCCACAGCCGGTCGTTGGTCAACGTCGGGTTGCTGTTGGCGGGATTGATCTCGGTCGGCACGCCACGCACGAAGCCAACATCCAGGCGACCCCGTGAAATACAATCGATCATCGCCATCTCTTCCGCGATGCGCACGGGCTCGCCGCGATTGGCGACCGGATTGCCGAGGATCAGGATGCGTGCCTTTGTGGTCTGGCGGGCGAGGATCGCCGCTGGCAGCGGTACGCACGAGTCGAGGCAGCTTGCCGAGGCATGGTGCTCGTTGAGCATGATGTCGAGGCCGAGCTCGTCGGCGATGCAGTGCTCGTCGAGATAACGGTTGTAGAGATCGGCGCCGATCTTCGGATCGAACAGGCGGCTCGGGATCGTCACGCGCGTGTTCTTGAGCTCATCGAACGGCGGGATGTTCGGATAGGGCATTTCGGTGAAGTGCCACGCTCGCATTCGTCGTTCCTCCGGGCCCGATCCTATCCCAAAAACTTGCGCAGCTCTGCGAGAAACGCCTGCGGCTGCTCGATATGCGGTGAGTGGCCGGCCTGCGGGATCACCGCCAGTTGCGCGTTTGGGATCAGCTTGCGATAAGCCTCGCCGTATTTCGGCGTGATGATGCCGTCATTCTCACCCCAGATCAGCAGCGTCGGCGCCTTGATGCGGTGCAGCCGGTGCTTGAGCTTGGGATTGTGCAGGTAGGGTTCCCAGCCGAAGCGCGTGAAGCTCTCGGTGTTGCGCGCGACAATCGTCAGCTTGTCTTCCGGCATCACCTTGAAGTCGCGCTTGCCCTTGGCGGTATCGTACCACTTCAGCGCCATCACCTCGTCCGGGCTGAGCAGCCAGACGTCCTGGATGTCGCGTTCGGTCGGCTTGCCGGTCTTGATCCCATACGGATCGACCAGAACCAGCTTGGAGATGAATCCGTCGTCCTTGGAGGCCATCTCGGCGGCGATCCAGCCGCCGAACGAAAAGCCGATGACCGGGACGTTGTTCAGGCCGAATTCGTCGACGACGTCGAGCATCATATAGGCGATGTCATCGGGACCGGTGATCCAGTCCGGCCGGGTCGATCGGCCGAAGCCCGGCGGCGAGGAGATGAAGACCTCGTAAGACTTGGCGAGCTCATCGAGGAACGCCGCCTCGGCCTCTAGCGCTTCTTCGCCCGGGATGAGCAGGAGCGGCGGCCCGCTTCCCCGCCGCACGATCTCGAGCTTGAGATCCTCGGATGGTCCGATCTGATGGATGTCCTGCCGTTTGTGTTCCTGCACCTGCACGCTCTTTTGTTATTCGCCGCAGACTTTAAGCAGCGGAGCAATGCTTGTCGAATCCGCGCGTTCGCTCAGGCGGAACGCGCGGTGCGAATCGTTGCTGCGGCGAGACGAAGAAGCACTGTTACGCGCTGACGGTCGCCTTTTCCCGCGCCGCCGAGTCGCGCGCGTAACGGCTTTGTGGGACCGGCAGGCCGAGAATGTCGCGCAACGTCGGGCCTTCATAGGCGGTTCGGTAAAGCCCGCGACGCTGCAATTCCGGCACGACCATGTCGACGAAGTCATTGAGTCCGATCGGGAACACCGGCGCCAGGAAATTGAAGCCGTCACAGGCCTCTTCCTTGAACCACGTCTCCATCTGGTCAACGACCTCGGTCACCGTGCCGACGAACCCAGCGTGACCGCGCTGGCGCGCGAACCACTGGTACAGTTGGCGGATGGTCATGTTCTTGCTGCGCGCCATCGCGATCGCATCATCGGAGCGGCTGCCGATCACCTTGTTGGGCGGAAGGTCCGGCAAGGGCCCGTCGAGCGGGAAGCCGGTGAGGTCGTGACCCATGCGGGTCGAGAGCAGCGACACACCGACATCGGGATGCAGGAGCTCGTCCAATTGCTCTTGCTTCTCGACTGCTTCCGCATGAGTCCTGCCGACGGTGATCGACAGGCCGGGCATGATCTTGAGGTGATCGGGATCGCGTCCGTACCGCGCCATCCGCCCCTTGAGATCGGAATAGAATGCCTTGGCGCGCTCGATAGTCGCGTGTGCCGTGAACACGACCTCCGCCGTCTGCGCGGCGAGCTCGCGGCCGTCGTCGGAGGCGCCGGCCTGTACCAGCACCGGCTGACCCTGCGGCGAGCGCGGCACGTTGAGCGGGCCGCGCACGTCGAAATACTCGCCGTGGTGATTGAGCATGTGCATCTTCTGGGGATCGAAGAACAGGCACGCGTCCTTGTCGCGGATGAAGGCGTCGTCGTCCCATGAATCCCACAGCGCCTGTACGATCTCGACGAATTCCTTGCCGCGCCGGTAACGTTCGTCCTTCGGCTTGTGCGGCTCGTTGCTGAAATTCAGCGCCTCCGTCGCGTTGCCGGAGGTGACCACGTTCCAACCGCTGCGCCCGCCGCTCACCAGATCGAGCGACGCGAACTTGCGCGCAACCGTGTAGGGCTGCTCGAAGCTGGTTGAGGCGGTGCAAACGAGGCCGATGTTCTTGGTGTAGCTTGCAAGGGCCGACAGCATCGTGAACGGCTCGATCCAGGCGACATAGTGCAGTCGGTGCAGGCCCTGCTCGTGGGCCGTGAACACCGAATGGGTGTCGGCGCAGAACACCATGTCGAGCAGTCCGCGTTCGGCGGTCTGCGCAATCTCGATCATACGGGCGAAATTGGCGCCGGCGTCGGCGTGGCCTTCGGGATGCCGCCACGATGCGATGTGGTGGCCGGCCGGCCGGATGAACATCCCGACCTTCATCTTATCGGTTCGTGCGCTCACGGCGGTGGCTCCGTTTTTGTTCTGCTGCTGGAGCGCAGCTTAAGCCCGGCGGCTAGTTCCAACAATCGCAAGGTATTCGGTTCGCCCGCGAAAGGCGGACCAGTTTAGATGTCCTTGAACTTGGCGACGACATCCTTGGGGATCGGCTGCGCCTTCATGCGCAACGGATCATCGGGATGGCGTGCAGCCCAGACCCGCGTTTCCAGGCCTTCCACCACCAATGCGGCTTTGATGAACATCCGATGCTCGACGTCGAAGCTCGACCTGCGGATATCGATGATCCGAGATTCCATCTCGGCAAGGTCGCCAAAAGCGGCGGGTGCGAGGAATTTCGCCTGCGCGCCCACCAGCGGAATGCCGACGATATCGTAGACCTTGAAGAGGTCATGCAACGGTACGCCCAACGCTGCCTCGAACATCAGCCACGCGCTCCGATCAAAAAACTCGAAGAATCGGGCGTTGAAGACGATGCCGGCAGGATCGCAGTGGCCCCATTCGATCCCGAATTGTCGGCGGTAGACGAAATCGGTCACGAAGATTGAATCCGGGTCGCGAGAAGAGCAGCCGCGCCGCTTGCGCCGGCTCCGATAAGAAGTGGAGGACCCCATCCTGCATAATCCCCGCGGACGCGCAACACGCCGCCGCAGATTCGGTCAGCCTTCGCCGTTGCTGCGCCTGCGGGACGGGGGTAGCCTTTCTGCCAGCCAACAAAATAGGGACAGGGGAAACGCACCATGAGTGATGTCTTGACGAGGGATGTGTTGCCGACCGCCGAGGCCGACGTGGGCGCAGCGCCACGCGGATCGTCGAACGTCCGCCACCTCAGCCGGATGGAGCTGTCGGGCGGCGGCCAGATCGTCATCCAGGGCAGCACCGCCTTCATCGGCCATCAGCACGGGCCGGAAGGCACGACCATCATGGACATCTCCGACCCTCGCAAGCCAAGGGTGCTTTCGCAGATCATGTGCTCGCATCCGTGGTCGCATTCGCACAAGGTACGCGTCACCGGCGATATCATGGTGGTTAATTCGGAGCGCGAGCCGGGCAAGGGCACGATCCGCGAGTACCCGGAAGGCGGCTTTCGCATCTACGACATCAAGGACAAGACCAATCCGAAGCTGATCACCTTCCACAAGACCTATGGCAAGGGTGTGCATCGCTTCGATCTCGACGAGACCTACGCGTATATCTCGACCGAGATGGACGGCTATGTTGGCAACATCCTGGTGGTCTACGACATCCGCAATCCATCGAAGCCGACCGAAGTCGGGCGCTGGTGCCTGGAGAACCAGCACGTCGCCAACGGAGACACTCAGCACCCGAAAGGCGCCGAGCATCGCCTGCATCACGCCATGCGCAATGGCGACAAGATGTTCGCCGGCTGCTGGATGTCGGGCGTGTCGATCATCGACGTCAGCGACATCTCGAAGCCGAAGACACTGTCGCGCTACGAATACAAGCCGCCGCATCCGGAGCCGACGCATACCTTCCTCGGCGTGTCGCATTCGATCGGGGGTAAACGGATCGCGGTGTCCACCGAAGAAGAGCGCGCCAACCGTGGCCCCGATCACGGCAAGCCGCACGCGCCGCTGCGCACCTGGGACGTCACCGATCCAATCAATCCAAAAATCCTTTGCACCTACGAACTGCCGGAATCCGCCACGCCCTACGACACCAACGTGGCGCGTTTCGGCACGCACCAGCTCCGCGAGAGGGTCGACACGGATAATCTGCTTTATGTCACCTGGTTCGCCGGCGGCCTGCGCATCATCGACATCAGCGATCCCGTCAATCCCAGGGAGCGCGGCTATTTCATTCCGCAGCCGAGCCCCGGCGCCAACGCGCCGCTCGCCAATGATGTCTACAAGGATGAGCGTGGCGTCCTGTTTCTCACCGATAAGAAGCTGGGGTTCGATGTAATCGAGTTCAGGGGATGACCTAGGATGTCTGATCTTTCTCCGCTCATTCCCGCGAAAGCGGTCCGTGGCGACAAAGCTTTCGACACTGGGTCCCCGCTTGAGTTCACCCCCGCCTTGATCGGGGCCGGGGGACGAGCGGGGATAGGTTCGATCCTAATTGCACTTCTGGTGATCGCGGCGCTGCTGCCCAGCCGTGCCGCTGCGCAGGAGCAGTTCTACGCCGGCAAGACCATCTCGCTCGTCGTCGGCTACTCCGCCGGCGGCGGCTACGACACCTATGCGCGCATGCTGGCGCGGCACTACGGCCGCCATATCCCGGGCAACCCGAACGTGATCGTGCAGAACATGCCGGGTGCGGCCAGCATGACGGCGGTGCGTTATCTCGACGCCACCGCACCGAAGGACGGCACCGTTATCACGACGTTCGATCCCGGCCTCATTACCCAGATGCTGACTGCGGACAAGCCCGTGGTGCGCTTCTCCGACTTCCAGTGGATCGGCACGCTGCTGCGCGACATCCGCATCTGCTACGCCTGGGGCGCGACCGGCATCAAGACCTTCGGCGACATGATGAAGCGCAAGGAATTCACGATCGGCACCACTGCCAAGGGCTCCAACGCCTATGTGAACGGTGCGATCCTGCGCAACGTGTTCAAGGCGCCGGTGCGCCAGATCTCGGGTTATCCCGGCAGCAGCGAGCAGCGGCTCGCGCTCGAGCGCGGTGAACTCGAAGGCAATTGCGCCTCCTGGACCGCGATGCCGCAGGACTGGCTCGTCAACAACAAGATCAACCCCTTGCTACGGTTCTCGGCGACGCGTCCGGTCGACATGTCGCCGCACGTGCCCTACGTCCTCGACCTCGCGACATCGCCGGAACAAAAGGCCGTGATCGACGTCCTCAATTCGCCCGGCGAGCTGGGACGGCCGTTTATCGTCGCCAAGCAGGTGCCGCGCGATCGCGTAGCGATCCTGCGCAATGCGTTTCAGGCCGTGCTCAAGGACGAGGCGTTCCTGGCAGACGCGAAGAAGCAAAGCCTGCTACTTGATCCAGTCACCGGCGAGGAGGCGGAGAAGGTCACGGCGCAGATTTATACGGCGCCGTCGGACCTGATCCGCAAGGCGAAAGAAGTGTTAGAGTAATGCACCGATCTCTCCACCGTCGTTCCGGAAGCCGCATCGCAGGCAAGTTTACGCAGCCTGCATACACTTGGCTGCGCGCGGCCGTCCGGAATCCATAATCGGTGGTCGAAATAATGGGATTGTGGATTCCGGGCTCCTCGCTTCGCTCGGCCCCGGAATGACGGAGAACTAAAGGAACGACCCATGGGTGATTTCCGCAGCTTCAAGACCGCCCGGCGCGAGCCAGCCACAGTCATGCGGCCGATCATCGATCCCGCCGGCTGGACCGCGGACGAACTCAAGGACGTCTCAAGCTGGAGCTATCGCATCACGTCCGCCGACGCCGACGACCTTGAGGCAGCCGTCGTGGCGGTGCGCAGCCGCGGCGTCGCGATGGTCGACATCCGCAAGGACGATTTCCTGCTCGGCGTCTTCGCGGATGTGCTTGCCGACGTGCGGCACGAACTCATGGACGGCCGCGGCATCGTGATGATGCACGATTTCCCGTTCGACCGTTTCGATCGCGAGGGCACTGCCATCGCCTATATCGGGCTCGGCGCCCATCTCGGGCAGACCATGTCGCAAAACAAGTTGGGGCACATCCTCGGCCACGTGAAGGATCTCGGTGGCGACTACGCCGACGCCAACACCCGCGGATACATGACCAATGCCGAGATGCGCTTCCATACCGACGCCTGCGACTATGTGGGGCTGCTTTGCCTGCAGACGCCGATGTCGGGCGGTGCGAGCCGCATCGCCAGCTCCGTGACGGTGTACAACGCCATGCTCGCGCGGCGGCCCGAGCTGGTCGAAGCGCTGTGCGGCGATTACTACCGTTCTCGCAGCGGCGAGATCAGCCCCGGCGATCTGCCGTACTTCGCGCAGCCAATCTTCTCGTTCCATGAGGGCTACTTCAGTGCCACCGGCGCCGGTGCGGTGATCGACAAGGCGCAAAAACTTCCGGGCGTACCGACGTTCACGCCGATACAGAAAGAGGCGATCGAGGCCTATCGGCAGACCGTCGACGAGGTCGCGCTCGACATCGACTTCCAGCGCGGCGATATCCAGTTCCTCAACAATTTCGTGATGCTGCATACCCGTCGCGAATATCGGGATTGGCCGGAGCCCGAGCGCAAGCGCCATCTGCTGCGGCTGTGGCTCTATGATCCCGCCGGCCGGCCGATCCCGAAAGCGCAGCGCGAGGGCCGCTTCGGCCGCGGCGTCAGCGTCAAAGGCGTGCAACGCGTCGCGCCGCTCGAGGCGGAAGCGGCGTGACACATAAGCGCGTTGACGCGCGTCTTGAACGTGCGACGGAAACCGTTCTCTACAGTACTGACGGCAAGGTCGGCATCGTCACGCTCAACCGGCCGGCGAAGCTCAACGCGCTCACCATGGAGATGCGGCTCGCGATCGAGTCGGTGCTCCTGCACGCCGACGCCGACGACGCGACCAGCGTCATTATCCTGCGCGCGGAGGGGCGAAGCTTCTGCGTCGGCTTTGATGTCGGCGGTGGGGCGGGGCACGAGCGGCCGTGGCGGCACGACGCGCTGAAGTATCGCGAGCGGCTCGCCGTCAGCATGCGCTGCTTGATGACGCCGTGGACGTTGAAAAAGCCGGTGATTGCCTCGGTGCAGGGCCACGCCCTCGGCGGTGGCTGCGAGCTTGCGATGTTCTGCGACCTCACGATCGCGGCCGACGACGCGCTGTTCGGCGAGCCGGAGGTGCTGTTCTCGCAGGTCGGTCCGGCGGTGCTGATGCCGTTCATCATCGGCCACAAGCGGGCGCGGGAACTGATCTATTTCGGCGACAAGATCGACGCCAGGCGTGCCTATGACATCGGCATGATCAATCGCATCGTGCCGGCGGCGGAGCTTGCCTCCGCGACCATGAAATACGCCAGACGGCTGTCGATGATCGCGCCTGAGGCGCTGGCGGCGGCGAAGCTGGCGGTCAATCGCGGGCTCGATATCGCGGGCTTCCACGCCGCGCTCAATGCCGGCCTCGATGTCTTGGCGCCGCTCTATGCGGCGGAAACCGAGGTCGGGAAGGAATTCGACGCCATCCGCTCGAAAGATGGCCTCAAGGCCGCCCTGGTGTGGCGGAAGCAGCAGTTGGGGGAATAGGCGGCACAACGCGCCCTCTCCCGGCCCTCATGGTGAGGAGGCGCGAAGCGCCGTCTCGAACCATGGGGCCGCCCCTGCCCTTCGAGACGGGTGCTTCGCACCCTCCTCAGGGTGAGGGCGGATTAGGATTTTGCTTCGCGGCGACGCTTACTCCGCCGCGACGCCCGCCGCCGTGCGCGCCGCGAGCCGCGCCTGTTTCACCGGCGAGAGCACGGGTTCCAGGTTGAACAGCTTCTGTGCATTGCCGCCGAGGATGTTCTTCTTCGCCTGCATGTCGATGAACGGCAGGTCGTAGATCGTCGACGGCAGGTCCATGTCCCAGTGCGGATAGTCGGACGAGTAGAGCAGCTGCGTTGGCGCATTGATCATCTCGAAGGTGACCTCCAGCGCCTTGCGGTTGTCCACCATCTCCATGGGCTGCGATGTGAAAAACATCTCGCGCATGTAGTCGCTGGGCTTGCGCTTGAGCAGCGGCGCGTCCGACGTGCGCATCATGAATTCGTTGTCAAGTCGCTGCATCATGAACGGGATCCAGGCGAGACCGGACTCGATCCAGATCGTCTTGAGCTTGGGGAAGCGCTCCGGCATGCCGTTTACCAGCCAGTTCGCCATGTGCAGCATGTTGCACCAAGTGAAGCCGAGTCCGTGCACCGCGATGAAGCGGTTGGTGAGCTGCAGGCTCTGGTCGGCCCAGGTGAACGCGGCGTGGAAACCGAGCGGCATGTTCCGCTCCTGCAGCATCGCGTACATCTTCATGTACGGATTCTGGTAGTTGCGGGTGTAGTGCGTTGCCGTCACCATGAAGCCGACGACGCCTTTACGCTCGCCGAACTCTTCGATGATCCTGCAGCAGGCCTCGGGATCATGGAACGGCAGGTAGAGCATCGATTTGATGCGCGGTTCCTTCTCCAGAATGGTATCGCAGAGCCAGCGGTTGTAGGCGAAGGAAAGTCCCACTTCGACCTCATGCCGAGGACAGTTCGACAGGTTCAGCATCGGCGTCGGGAACATGACCGCGATGTCGACGCCGAGCTGATCCATCCAGCGCTCCATCAAGACGATGTCGCGATGCGGTTTCGGCGGAACGATCTCGTTCTTGCGCTCCGGATAGCGGGTGATGCGCCCGGCGATCTCCTGATAGGAGCCGCTCTCGGAAGTAATCCCGCCGCGTGAGGAGCCCTGGAACTTCGCCTCGTGGCGCAGCACCGGATCATCGATGTACTCGGCGATCTCCTTGAACGCCTCGGTCTCGTAGTGGTGCGAATCGACATCGACGATAAAGGTATCTTCGTAACGGCGCTCGATCGCCTGCTCGGCGGCGTTCTTCAGGAGCGTGCGTGTGTCGAAGACTTCGGCGGAGAGATCGCGGAAGCTGCGGGTGTGTTCGTTCATGGCAATTGTTCCTGTGAGTGCTTCCGATCAAACGGCAATGAAAATTTCGCCGCCGCGCTGCACGACCTCGTATCTCTTCAGCCGCAGGTTCCGGTCGATGACGTGACAGCCATCGGCGAGGTGAAACTCGTAGCCATGCCACGGGCAGACGATGTGCATGTCGTCTTCGTCGAAGGTCTGGCCGAGCAGGATGCCGCCTTCGCCGATGCGGTCCACCACCTGCGGCATCCGCAAGCCCTCGCAGGCCGGGCCGCCCTGGTGCGGACACACGTTGCGGTAGGCGTAATATTTGTTGCTATGACGGATGACGCCGATTTCCTCGCGGCCGACCTTGATCAGCCGGACGCCGCCTTCGGCGATCTCGCCATCCTTGCAAACCAGAACTTCAGGCATCGATTGTTCTTCCTTTTCCTCTTCACTTCTCTGTAGCACACGGCCGGCGCAACGCATTCGGTGTGGCTCCCTCCCCCTGAAAGGGGGAGGGGTGGGGAGGGGGTCAACCAATGTTCTCGACTTGCGATCCCCACCCTGTCCCTCCCCTTTGCAAGGGGAGGGGACGTTGCGGCGCGAGCCTTCGTAACGTGAAGCAGTCACGTGTGGCAACGCGCGTTCACCGCCACGCATCAAGCTCCGGAACCTCGAAATCCTCCCAGCCGGGCACGTCCGCCACCTCGGAGAACGGCTTGCCGAACGGCCGGGTGGCATCGACGCCGATTGCCGACGCCGTGCGCATCGGCCGCGCGACCTTGGGGTCGTCGATCGAGGGATCGGACGGGCCTGCAGGGATGTCGCCGACGATGATCACATCCTCCTGCGGCTGCGTCCGGAACGCCATCGCCCATTCCACCTCGGCGGAATTGTGCACGTCGATGTCGGGCTCAACGATGACGGTCCATTTCGGCCGGATGTTGCTCGACATGGCGTTGAGGATGACCTGCCGCGGCTCGCCTTTGAAGCGGGGCTTCATCGCGATCACGACGAAGAACGACACGCCGGCAGATGCCCGTACCGACACGTCGACCACGGTCGGGAACTGCGCTTTCAGCGCGCGCAGGAACGACGCCTCGAACGGGATCTGCTTGAGGATGTGGTTTTCGGTCACCGGTTTGCCGGTGAGCAGGCCCTGGAAGATCGGCTGCTTGCGGTGGGTGATGGCGGTGATCTTCGCCACCGGCTTCAGCGAAGCGGGCGTGTAATAGCCGGTGTACTCGCCGAGCGGACCCTCCATCACCGTGTTGTTCATGTCGACTTCGAACTCGATCACGACTTCCGACGTTGCCGGCACCTCGACATCGCAGGTCTTGCAGGGCGTCAGCTCGACCGGCGCGCCGCGCAAGCCGCCGGCGACCTCCCAGTCGTTGGTCTGGTCCGGCACCTGCACCTGGCAGGTATAGGCGAGGATCGGATCGACGCCGATGATCAGTGCGGCCTTGGGCGTGACGCCCATCTGCTGGCACTTGGTCAGGTTCTTGCCGAAGCGGTGAAACGGCTGCGCCGAGAACGAGACCGTGTCCTTGTCGAGGATCAGGAATCGGTAGTGCCCGATGTCCGGCACGCCGGTCTCCGGGTCCTTCGAGACGACGATCCCGGGCGTGATGTAAGGCCCGCCGTCCTTCGGGCTGTAGGTCGGGATCGGGAAGCGCCTGATATCGATGTCATCCGTGATGACCACTTCCTGGCAGGGCGCGCCGCCGCCATTGCTGATCTTCGGCTTGATCGGATTGTTCAGCCCGTCGAGCACCTTCTGGGTGACGTTCTTCTCGTCGGTTTCGAACGCGATGAGCGCGTGCTTGCGGCTGGAATACACGCCACAGACCAGCGGAAACTCGGTGCCGTTCTTGTTGAATCTCGTCGCCTTGCGGCCCTTGGCATAGGCGTGCTTGAGCGCCTTGCCGACGTCGGTGAGCGTGATCGGCTGGTTGATGTCGACGAGCTCGCCTTGCTGGCGCATGACATCGAGGAACTGACGGAAATCGTGGAACGGCATCGTGAGGAGTCTCCGGGCTGGTCGCTCCTACCGAAAGCCAGCGGAGCACCTCATGCGTCATTATCGCGCGCTGCTGTTGCCCGCGCAAACCGCAACGACCTCACTCGCTGGCGCACGATCGCGGCCAAGGCCGGCATGAAGGGGAGTAACGGCGCCGCATGCCCTTCATCCGTCCCCCTGAGGTGGCCGGCCACAGGCGCGTTTGCGCGCGTCTTCAACGCCCTCTGGCCGGCCCCTCGAAGGGCGACGGCCAACAGCCTCGCGGAACGTGGCCGTGCGTCCTTCGGGGCCCGGCCTGCGGCGGCCGGGCACCTCTGGATGACGACGAGAGAGTTGCTGTCGTGGCTATAGCCCAAGCAGCCGCTTCGCATTCCCTCCCGCAATCGCGGCAATCGTCGTCGCGTCGAATCCATCCACGCCCGCCACATGCCCGATCGGATCGTAATCCGCCATGTCGAAGGGATAGTCGGTGCCCATGATGACGTGGTCGGCGCCGTAGAGCCGCACCAGTTCGGCGAGTTGATACGGCGTGAACACCACCGAGTCGAAATAGATCTTCTTGAGATAGCTGGTCGGTGGATGCGGCAAGTCGCCATGCGCGTCCGAACGCGCGCCCCAGGCGTGATCGATGCGGCCGGAATAAGCGCCGAGATAGCCGCCGCCGTGCACGGCGAGGATCTTCAGCTTCGGGTGCCGCTCGATCACGCCGTCGAAGATCAGATAATGCAGCGCAACCGTCGTATCGAGTGGATTGCCGATGGTGTTGTTGAAGGAGAAGCGCGACAAGCGTTTTGCTTCACTGAAGCCGAGCGGATGCAGCACGATCAGCGCCCGCAATTCCTCCGCCTTGCGCCAGAACGGCGCGAACGCGGGATCGGACAGCTCCTGGCCGTTCACATTAGTGAGGATCTGCACGCCCTTGAGTTTTAGCGTCTTCACACAGCGCTCCAGCTCTTTGGCGGCCTCTTCGCCGTCTGGCATCGGCGCGCTGCCAAGCCCCGCGAAGCGGTCGGGCTTGCCGGCGACGTATTCCGCGATGCCGTCATTGACGATGCGCGCCGCTTGCACCGCGATCTCTGGTGGCACGGTGTAGTAACACTGCGGCGGTGGCGGCATGACCAACTGGAAATCGACACCCATGGCGTCGAGGTCTTTGAGGCGCTGATCATAGCCGGTGATGCGCGTGCGGATGTCTGCTTCCTGCTTCTGGTTGAGCGCGCGGGTCTCCGGCGTGGCGTATTGCACCAGCGGATTCTTCATCGGATCTAGATGCGGTTTCACGAAGTCCGCCGCCGCCGGGATCGCGACATGGGAGTGGATGTCGACGGTGATGCCCTTCGGCCGTGCATCTCGACCCGGCCTGCCGTGCTTGCGCGCAGCCGTCTGCTCGTACTTATTCCACTGGGTCATCGGGCTTTCCGGCTGGACTTGCGTGATGTGGTCTTGGCTGTCTTGGACTTGCGTGCGGGTTTCGACTTCTGCGGCGGGATCAGCGGCAGTAGCAGGCAGCTCTGCCGTCTGCCACCGAAATGCAGCGTAGTGACGCCGGAGAAAATCTTCGGCGGCCGGTCGCGCGGATCGTCGTGCAGGAACGGGCCGCAGCCGGTCAATTCGTTCTTGAAGTTCGAGAGCTTGCCGCCGCTCGGGCCGGGATAGACATAATCCTTGCCGCGGATCGACAGGCCAAGCCGGTAGCCCTTCGGAACGACAATTGAGGTCGGCCAGATTTCGATGTCGAGCTCAACCACTTCGCCCTTCTTGAGCGGCTGCTTCTTGTCGTGGGTGTGATAGGGCCGCCACGGCGTGGATAGCTTCTTGTCGAGCTTGCGATGCGACGCACGCAGCCATCCCTGCGCAACCGGCGTGTGCGGATCGATCGCGCCCTGGAACACGACTTCCTTCATCTCCGGCGAGAACACCCGCACCACCACGAAGATGTCGGCGTCGTTGGTCGACGAGGATACGTAGAGCTTGAGCGACGACGGCCCCGTGATCTCGACGTCGTCCTTTGCTGGGTCGGTCAGGAAGGTCACACCGTCGCCCATGGCGTCAAAGCTGATGCTCGGTGCCTTGCCTTTGGCCGGCGTCGCTCGCAGCGACTGATCGAGTGTGTGCAGATGGAGCTTGTGCCAACGCGTGCGCTTGAGCGGCCATTCATCCTCGTGGCGCTCGACGAATTTGTCGGTGTGCCGTACCTGAAGCTGCACGCGCGGCTGCCTGTCCCAACCGTTCTTCTTGCCATGCAGGAAATAATCGAAGAAGCGCAACTGCAGTTCGCGGCCGTAGTCGGTGTAGAAATGCGTCCAGTGCTCGATGCCGTGCACTTCGAGCCATTTGTCCTCCGCCGCCGCGCGATAAAAACCTTCGAAGTTCCCGCGCGGATGCAGCGGCTGGCCGCCCCAGTTGGCGGTCGACAGGAACGGCGTCTTCACCTTCGACCAGATTGGCGAGCGGGCGCGGTGATAGTCGTCTTCCAGCGGATGCGCACGAATATCGTCGCCGAACGGCACGCGATTGCTGGCGAGCTCTTCGTTCGACAGCGTCTCCGGCCCGCACACCAGCTCGCCATGCACGCGGCTCCTTTTTCCGCGCTCGCCGGCGCCGTACTGCACGGTCTTCACCTGCATGTCGTACCAGTTCTCCCAGAACGTACAGAGAATGCCGCCGTGGTGCGTCATGTCGCGGTGCCAGTCGGCACAACCCTCCCAGATGCACATCGCGGCAAGATGCGGCGGCTGCAGCGTTGCGATATGCCACTGGTTCGAGCCGTAATAGGAGATGCCGTTGAGCCCGACCTTGCCGTTCGACCAGGGCTGCACGGCAGCCCATTCGATGCAGTTGTAGAAATCTTTGGTCTCGCGCGGCGAGAACGGATCGATCCGGCCGGGCGAGCAACCGGCGCCGCGCGAGTCCACGCGCATGCAGGCGTAATCGTGCGGCACCCATTTTTCCGGATCGACGACCTCCCATTGCTGGTAAAGGTTTGACGAGCCCGCAGTCACGTCGGGATGCTCGCGCGCCATCCGCTCCCACGCGCTCGGGTATCCATCTTGGAATGCAAGCCCTTTCGCATAGGGGCCATAGCTGAGAATGACGGGATAAAGGCCGTCCTTGACCGGCCGGAACACGTCGGCGCGCAGAACCAATCCGTCGTCCATCGTGATGGGCACATCCCAGTCGATGCGCATACCACTGCGGACTTCGCTGCGGGGTGTGAGGCGAGGGCGGTCGTCCATGGTCAAACCTACTGCGTTGGAGATGCGATATACCTCTATCCGGGAATGAGCAGCGGAGAGATTCGAATCGAACGGAGCATGTTTAGTTCGGCGCGATCAATTGCTTCGCCCGCGCGACCGTCTCCGGTGAAGACGAATAAATCTCGCGAGCCACGCGCTCCAGCTCCTGTCCCTTGCCGGGGTCGGGCTCAAGCCTGATCTTGCGCGCATCCTCCCTGAAGCGCGGGTCCTGCATCGTCCGCTCGAAGGCAGTGCGCAGCGTATCGCGGACGTCCGGCAACAGTCCTGGCGGCGCGGCAAACGGAAAGCCGAACACCTGCGGCGCCACCAGGAGATGCAAGGCCTGACGGTCGAGGTCGGTCTTGGCGAAATCGAGGATCAGCGGCACGTCCGGCAATTCCGGATGCTTGGTCAGCGCGAACTGCATGATCGGCCTGACCTTTCGGTCGCGCACCCAGTCCGGGACCGCGGCCTTGAGCGCCTGCCAGCTATAGCCGCAGCGACCACCAGCCTCGCCACGCTCCATGGCGAGGTTCATGGCGGTGCCGCCGGGATAGCCGGTCACGGCCCTGATTTTGGCGCCGGTCAGCCGCTGGAGGAGGTTGACCTGCCAGGCCTCGTTGCCGTCGCCGGCGACAACCAGTTCATGGGCCTTCAGGTCGGCCACGTTCTGCACGCGCGCGGTATGCCAGACGATGCAGGTATCGGTGGTCGAGGATGGCGTTCCAAGCCAGGTCATGTCCTGCAGCTTGAACGGCAGCACGACGTCGCCCACGAGCTGTTCGTTCACCTGTCCGCGGTGCAGCATCCCCATCTCGGTGCCGTCGCGCGGCGCCGTGTTGGCCAGGAGGCCGGCAAGCCGCCGCCCGCCCGCACCCGGCGTGTTCTTCGCAACGACGTTCGGATGGCCCGGCAGATGATTGCCGATGTGCCGCGCAACAAGCCGCATGATCTGGTCGTTGCCGCCGCCGGGATTGACGCCGACATGCATCGACACCGGCTTGCCGGTGGGGAACGGCGCAGCGGCGGGCTGCGCCACCACAGGAGTCGTTGTTGACATGCCGACGACAAGCGCAGCGGCGGCGACGATTGTCGACGATTGGCCCACGGCATCCTCCCGAATACGATTGTTGTTATGCGCTCGATTACACTCTTGTCCTGCGTGGTGTTCAATCCCCTGAAAGTGGCTGTCGCACGCCGACAAGTCTGGGGGCAGCGTGCCAAGCGTCAGAAGATATACGGAAGCCAGCGCTTCACGCGGGCGCAATAAGCATCGTACTCGGCGCCGAAGGCAGCGTGCAGCCGCTTCTCGTCCTCCAATACGCGGCGATGAAACCAGACCGCCCGCGCCGCCAGCAGGATCAGCGCGAACCACGATCGAAATGCGATCGCGACCCCGGCCAGGAAAATGAGATGACCGAGATACATCGGGTTGCGCGTCAGCGCATAGGGGCCTTGATCCAGAATCCGGTCCGGCATGGTCTCCATGCCGGGACCACCGCCGGCGCGCGGGCCGCGGTAGCGGCCGACTAGTTTGTATTGCAGGAAACCCCACAGCATCACCGGTGTGTCCCACCACGCGATGTTCGGCCATCCGCCTTGCCAAGCGAACTCGAATGCAATCACCATCAGCGGACACAGGATGAAGGTCTGGACCGGCGTGCGTCCAAGCCAGCGCAGCAACGCTTCTCCCGCGGATGGCTTCTCTTTGCCAGTGTGCATGACATCCCTCCGCTCGCGTGCGCTTCCGTCGCCTTGTCCTGTCGCCCCTATGGCGGATATCGTTGCGATAAACAAGAGAGGAAACGTCCATGAAAGAGATCCGTGCACGTGTCACGTTCGCGGCTATTTGCGCCACGATATGTGCCGTCGTCAGCCCAGGTGTGACAGTCGCCGCCGCGCAGCAGCCCTATTACAAGGGCAAGCGAATCTCGGTGCTGATCAATTTCGCCGCCGGCGGTCCTGCTGACATCGAGAGCCGGATATTCGCCAGGCATCTCGTCAAGCATATCGACGGCGCGCCAAACCTCGTGATCCAGAACATGGACGGCGCCGGCGGCCTGATCGGCGCGCAGTATCTCGGCGAGGTCGCGGCCAAGGACGGCACCGCCATCGGCGCGCTCACCGGCGCCGCCTGGATCTATGCCAGCGATCCGGCGCGCTGGCGCGTGGACTTCCGCAAATACGAATTCATCGCGCGCAGCCCGTCGACGACTATCCATTTCGTGCGCACCGACGTGCCTCCCGGCATCAAGACGCCGGAAGACATCATCAAGGCGCAGGGCCTGATCGGCGGCGGGCTCTCCGCCGACACCTCGAAGGACCTGCGTATGCGGCTCGGCCTCGACATGCTGGGCGTGCCGTATCAATACGTCACCGGATATCGTTCGTCGCCGCCGGCGCGGCTCGCCTTGCAGCGTGGCGAAATCCACATGTTCGCGGAATCGCCGCCGAGCTACCGGTCTGTCGTGGTGCCGCAACTGATCGCGAGCGGCATTGCGATCCCGGTCTGGTATGACGAAGTTGCCGATCCGCCGGTACCGTCGGGACAACTAGAAGGCTTGTCGATCCCGTCGTTCCCGCAGCTCTACAAGAAGCTCAAGGGTACGATGCCGTCCGGCGAGTACTGGGAGGCCTATCGCACGCTTTACGAGATGAACAATTCACTGTTGCGCTTGGTGGCACTGCCGCCGGGCGCGCCGCGTGAAGCGGTCGAGGCCTTGCGCCGGGCGGTCACGCGGCTCGCGCACGACAAGGAGTTCGCCGCGGAGTCGAAGAAAGTCATCGAGTACGTACCGGAATATGAGACCGCGCCCGATCTGACCGAGCAGGTCGGCAAGGTGATGGTGGTGACGCCCAAGATGCGCGACTACATCAACGCCTACATGCGCAACGTCCCGAAGAAGTAAGTTTTGCCGAGGCGCCTCTCTGCGTCATCCTGAGGAGGCGCGAAAGCGCCGTCTCGAAGGGGATCGAGACGGTCACATGCTCGAGACGCCCGCATGAAGCAATGTCTATGCGGGCTTCTTTTGTGAAGCGGGCTCCTCGGCATCTGGCCGATCGAGAGTCTGCGTCGTGACGCTCACTGCGTCACTGTCGCCGGTCTTGCCGCCTTGTCGGCATCGTCACGACGGGCGTATCGTCGTCGTAATCACAAAACACGATGGAGGACGCCCCCATGAAACGCGTCATGAAACGCGCCACACGCACCGCGTTGCTTGCGCTCTGCACGATTGCTTCGCTCGCGTTTGGTGTTCTCCATGCCGCTGCGCAGGAGCCCTACTACAAGGGCAAGCGGATCACGGTGCTGATCAACTTCGCGGCCGGCGGCCCGACCGATCTCGAAGGCCGCCTGTTCGCGAAGCACATCGCCAAGCATATTGACGGACACCCGACCGTGATCGTGCAGAACATGGACGGCGCCGGTGGCGTGGTCGGCGCGCAGTTCGTCGGCGAGGTTGCGCCCAAGGACGGTACCGTGATGGGCTATTTCGCCGGCACGTCCTGGGCCTATGTCAGCGATCCCGAACGCTGGCGCGTCGACTTGAAGTCCTACGAGTTCCTCGCCTACCAGCCCGGCACCACCGTGCATTTCGTACGCACCGATGTGGCGCCCGGTCTGAAGACGCCGGCCGACATCGTGAAAGCGCAGGGGCTCGTCGCAGGCGGCCTGAGCATCGACACGTCGAAGGACCTGCGGCTGCGGCTCGGCCTCGACATGTTGGGTGTGCCGTTCAAATACGTCACCGGCTATCGTTCGTCGGCGCCGGCGCGGCTCGCGCTCCAGCGCGGCGAGATCAACATGTTCTCGGAATCCCCGCCGAGCTATCGGGCCGTGGTGATCCCGACGCTGGTCGATAAAGGATTGGTGATCCCGGTGTGGTGGGACGACATCCAGGAGGACGGCAATCCGCCGCCGCAGAAGCAGATGGAGGGCCTGTCGATCCCGACATTTCCGCAGCTCTATCGGCAGCTCAAAGGCGCCAAGCCGTCCGGCCCGATGTGGGATGCCTACAAGGCGATCTTCGAGATCAACTCGACGCTGCAGCGGTTGATCGCCTTGCCGCCGGGCACGCCGCGCGCCGCCTATGATGCGCTCAGGACAGCGATCGAGCGGCTGAACGACGATAAGGAGTTCGCCGCCGAGGCGATGAAGGTCATCAAATTCGTGCCGGAATACCCGACCGCACCCGACATGAGCGCCAAGATCCGCGGCATGCTGGTGGCCTCGCCGGAGATGCGCAAATTCGTCAACGACTACATGAAGAACGTCCCGAAACGGTGAGGGTGACGCCCGTGCATCAGGCGTGAGGTGGGCAGGTCCTCTCGCTCCCCTCCACCCATTCGCGCAGCGAATGGTGGAGAGGGGTCGGGGGTGGGGGCTCTGCTGCTACCACTCCGCAATCAAGGGTCGCCGGCGGCAACTTCGCTTCAGCGATCGCTTTCGAGAGTGTGCCGCACCGTTCAGGCCCCCCACCCCTGACCCCTCCCCACCGCTTCGCGGGGGGGAACGGAGGGGCCGCGCTCAACCTCACTAGGTCAGCAACTAATGCCGTGGCCGCGTCATCACGTTGAGCGTGGCCGGCGTGCCCGAACGCACCTTGTCGAGCGCGCGCTCGAGCGCCGGCATGACAGCGTCGGCGGTCTCGACCTTCTCGCCGTAGCCGCCGCAGCTCTCGACCACCTTCTCGAAATCGGGCGAGGGGCGCAGCTCCGTGAGCGGCATGATGTTCGCCTTCGCCGCCTTGCCTTCCGGGTAGACGTCGAGGGTCGACTGCCGCACCGCACCCCACATCGCGTTGTTGGCGACGATGGTGAGCGTCGGCAGGCTCTCGGAGCGGCCGACATAGTGATAGGGCAGCGGATTGCCGAACATATAGGAGCCGTCGCCGACCGTTGTGATGACGTCGCGATCCGGCGCCGCCAGCTTAGCGCCGAGCGCGGCGCCGAGGCCGAACCCGAGCCCGCCCGAGAGCAGGTTGCCCATGTAGGAGCGTGGCTCCGTCATATCGAGCGCCGCCAGCGGAACGCCGAGCTCGGAAATCACGATCGCGTCCTTGCTCTTTACCTGGTTGAGGCAGTGGGCAAGATAGGCGAGGTGGACCGGCGACTGGTCCTTCACGCTCTCGATCAGCTTCTTGCGCTTGGCCGCATTCTCGTCGCGTGCGGTGGCGACTGCCTTGCGGCGCGCATCGGCTGCGCCGTTCTTCGCCTTGGCATTGGCGCCGAGCGCTTCGCGCAGCAGCCGCAGCGCCGCGCAGGGATCGCCCTGCACCAGCAGGTCGGCCTCGATCTCCTTGAACGGATAGCGCGTGGTGAGCGGGTCGGCCGAGATGTTGATGATCTTGGCGTCAGCGCGCGGGCCGCCGCTCAACGGAATCCACGGGATCACGCTGTCCAGCACGATCACGACATCGGCCTTCTTCACCCATGGGCCGGCCTCGAAGCCGAGATGCATGGGATGGTCGGTCGGCAGGTTGAAGTCGCGCGCTTCCGCCTGCACCACCGGGATCGTGAACTCGTTGGCGAGCTTGCCAAGCTCGATCACCGCCGCCGGGTCGCGCCCGATGGTCGATGTCACGATCAGCGGGAACTCTGCCTTGGCGATCATGGCCGCCGCTTCCTCGATGACGCGGCGCGCCGGCTCCGGCGCCGCGACGCCGAGCGGGCGAATGTTGCTGCGGCGCGAGTGCGTCGCCGGATTGGCAAGGACTTCTCGTGGAAGGGTCAAATAGACCGGCCCGCGCGGCTCGCTCATCATGATGTCGAGCGCGCGATCGACCACCGCGTCGGCCGGTTGCCCGTCGCGCAGCTCGTAATCCCATTTCACGAATTCGCGCACCATGCCGCCCTGGTCGAACGACTCCTGGCCCCAGTGGATCGAGCGGTTGCGCGAGGCGATGTGGCCGGTCTCGGTGATCGGCGTGCGGCCAGCGGCGAGCAGCAGCGGCACGTTATCACGCGCGGCATTCATGAGCCCGCAGATCGTGTTCGCAGTGCCGACGGTGACGTGCACCATCACGGCGGCGGGTTTGCCGCAGGTGCGATAGTAGCCGTGCGCCATCGCCATCGCGACGTTCTCATGCGGCACGGTAATGAACTTCGGAAATTTGGTGTTGCCGGTGTTGCGGGAAATGCCTTCCACGATCGGCGCGAAGTCGGTCCCCGCATTGGCGAACACAAAATCGATGCCGCGTTCCCCGAGCCGGGTGAGGTAGGCCTCCGCAGTCATTTCCTTGGTCGTGTCGGTGCTGCTCACGTTTTTGTCCAATCCTGTTGGGGTATGGCCCGAACCTACCGGCCGCCGTACCCCTGTCAATGCGAGCCCATGCATGGGGGATCGTCATTCCGGGGCGCGGGCGCAAGCCCGCGAACCCGGAATCCACAACCCCGGCTGCGGCGTATGGATTCCAGGCTCGCCGCTTCGCGACGCCCCGGAATGACGACGGCTGGGCCGTTTGCGACCCCGCGGCGGCTCCCCTATAGAAGAAGCCGATTTTGCTTCTGCTCGAAGGAGGTTGCTCGCAATGGCCGACGGTGACGACAAGAAAGACCCGCATCAACTGGGCGACCACCTCCTCGGCACCGACGTCATCCACCAGCACGAACCGGGCGGGGATTACGACCATGACCACGACCATTTCGAGTTCGACGATGATGCGCCGCTGGAAGAAAATCCCATCTGGCTGCAGGACCACGTCACGCTGGTGAGCGTCGGCATCGACATCGGCTCGTCCGGCACGCAGGTGATCTTTTCGCGTATCAACTTGCGCCGCTATGGCGAGGACCTCACCAGCCGCTACTACGTGGTCTCGCGCGAGACGCTTTATCAGTCTCCAGTCGCGCTGACGCCCTATGCCAGCGAAGAACGCATCGACGACGACGGGCTCAAGCGCATCATCGAGGATGCCTACAAGGCCGCCGGGCTCGATCCCGCCAATATCGACACCGGCGCCGTGATCCTCACCGGCGAGGCGCTGCGGCGCGAGAACGCCGAAGGCATCGCGAAGCTGCTGTCGGAGCAGGGCGGTGATTTCGTCTGCGCCACCGCCGGCCATCACATGGAGTCGATGCTCGCGGCCTACGGCTCCGGCGCGTCGAAGGCGTCGCACGAAGGCGACAAACGCATCCTCAACATCGATATCGGCGGCGGCACCACCAAGCTTGCGATCGTCGAGAAGGGCTTCGTCACTGCGACGGCGGCGGTGCATATCGGCGGTCGCCTGCAGGTGGTCGACGAGAAGGGCCACATTGTGAGACTCGATCCGGCCGGGCGCTATCACGCACGGCAGGCCGGCTTCGACTGGCACAAGGGCGATGTTATCGATCCGAAGCTGCTCGATGTTGTCGCCGAGACCATGGCCGACGAGCTCGTCGCCGCGTTGACACAGCGGCCGATGCCGCACGCAGTCGAGCACCTCTACCTCACCGATGCGATTCTCGACCTCGGCAAGATCGACGGCATGCTGTTCTCCGGCGGCGTCGGCGAATACGTCTACGGCCGCGAAACCCGCGACTTCGGCGACATGGGCCGCCGTCTAGGGCAGGCGATCCGCCGCCGCGTCGATGCCGGCAAGTTGCCGTGGCCGCTGTTGCCCGCGATCGAATGCATCCGCGCCACCGCGCTCGGGGCGTCGGAATACAGCGTCCAGCTCTCCGGCAACACCAGCTATATTTCGAAGCCCGGCGAGCTCTTGCCGCGGCGGAATCTGCAAGTGATCCAGCCGCCGTTCGAATGCGAGGAGACGATCGACGGATCGAAGCTCGCGAAGGCGATCCGCGCGCATTTCACGGCGTTCGACCTGATCGAAGGTGAGGGCGAGGTGGCACTGGCGCTCAAGTGGCAGGGCTTGCCCGCCTACGAGCGCATCGCCGCGTTCGCGGAAGGCATCCGCCACGGTCTCAAGAACACGATCGAGCACAGGAAGCCGGTCTACATCATGCTCGACGGCGACATCGCGCAGACGCTGGGTGCGATTCTTCGTGAAGAGCTTCTGGTCGAGAGCGAGATCCTGTGCATCGACGGCGTGATGCTGCGCGATTTCGACTACATCGATCTCGGCCGCATCCGGATGCCGTCATACACGGTGCCGGTCACCATCAAGTCCCTGGTGTTCAGCGAGGACGTACAGGGCGGCCGGCCGGTGCAGCGCATTCACCATCATGACGATCATGACCACAGTCATGCTCACGGTCATTCGCACGGGCACGATCACCACCATCATGGTCATGATCATCGCCGCCACGAACCAAAACATTCGCACTGATTGAGTCCGGCAATGAGTGACGGGGGCGACTTAGTAGCCTCATCAGGGAGGAAGCCGGTGACAACGTCATCCGGGCCATCGTGCATGCCAGGGATTTCCGTCGGGAATATCTGGATTTTTACGTCAAGGTGGGCGATGTTGTGCGGCAAGCGCGGGCGCATACCCCTCGCTGCGCACCCCGACCAGAGATCCGATCCTTGTGCGCATGCGCGCGGAGATAATGCGTCGCCTTCCGGACCGATGCTGCTCCCTGTGGGCTACGCATTGAGGACTATGAGCTTCGATACGACTCCCTCCGCTCATTCCCGCGCACGCGGGAATCCAGGAGCCTCGCGCCGAAGCGTCACTCGCTCTGGGTCCCCGCGTTCGCGGGGACGAGCGGACCGGTTGAGCTGAACGAAGAACTGCAAGGAGCATTGCATGGCCAAGAACGCCGTCGTTTCCGAGGAACTGGCGAAGAAATTCGCGACCGAGAAAGAGACGCCCTACACCCGCTGGGTCAAGGCCGAAGGCCTCGACATCATCCCGGCGCTCTATGTGCGCAACCTGCGCACCGTCGACCTGAAGCCCTGGGCGCGGCGCGGCGGCAATGCGGTGTTCGTCAATCATGACGCCTCGCGCGTCTCCAACGACAGCTACGTCATGGAAATCCCGGCTGGCAAGAAGCTCGAGCCGCATCGGCAGCTCTACGAGGAGATGATCCTGATCCTCGAAGGCCGCGGCTCCACCACGGTGTGGAACAACGAGGGCAAGCGCATCACCTTCGAGTGGAAGGCGGGCTCGCTGTTCTCGATCCCGCTCAACTGCTGGCACCAGCACTTCAACGGATCGGGCAAAGAGCCGGCGCGCTATGTCGGCGTCACCAATGCGCCGCCGGTGTTCAACCTCTACGAAGACCTCGACTTCATCTTCGGCTGCGATCACGACTTCAAGAACCGTTTCAACGGCGAGCCCGACTACTTCGCTGCCAAGAACGAGCAGGACGGATTCCTGCTCAAGACCAACTTCGTGGCCGACGCGGTCAATCTTCCGCTGATCACCGCCAAGGAGCGCGGCGCCGGCGGCGGCCACATTCGGTTCACGATGGCCAAGGGTTCGATGAACTCACATATCTCGCAATTCCCGATCGGCACCTACAAGAAGGGCCATGCGCACGGGCCGGGCGCTTACGTCATCATCCTGTCGGGCGAAGGCTATTCGCTGATGTGGCCGGAAGGCGAGGAGCCCAAGCGCTACGACTGGGAGGTCGGCACGCTGATCGTGCCCCCGAACATGTGGTTCCACCAGCACTTCAACTCCGGCACCACGCCGGCGCGCTATCTCGCGCTCAAACACGAGACGGTGTCGATCCGCAACGCGCAGGGCGTGCCGAAGGCGTGGATCAGCCGCCGCGTCGGCGGCGACCAGATCGACTACGCCGACGAGAAGCCGGAGGTCCGCAAGATATTCGCGGACGAGATGGCGAAGCACGGCATGCAGCCGCGCATGGACCAGGCCTATCAGCAGGAGCTCGCCGACCTGCCGCCGAAGCAGGACGCGGCGGCGTAGGGCTGCGACGTGTCGCAGGCTTGAGCCTGAAGACGATTGATCCGAACGTATCCGGCGCCGGTCGTAGACCGGCGCCGGATCGCGTTTGGCGTCATACCGACGGCATGATTTTCAGAGCTGGAAAGAAGCCGCCGATGATCGTCGGGGGCCACGGAATCGTCAGCAACTGATCGAACACAAAGTAGATTATGAACGGCAGGCCGAAGGCTTGCGGGAGTACCAGGCTCCAAGGTTCCCGATTCTCCAGGCGCATATAGACGACCACGAAAATAGCCATCGTCGGGATCAGTCCGATCACAGCCATCGAGCCTATGAGAGCGGCCACCCAGCCAAAGAATATGACGGCGCGCTTCATTACGACGCCGCTGGTCAGATCGGAATCGTCGGCCTGGAGGTCCATGTGGATCTTCTGCTGCACGACCGCGCGCGCCTGGTCCTGGATCTCGGCGGGTGCCGCCGCTGTGGCGCGGACGGCCTGATTGAGCAAGCTGAGTATTGCGACGATGAGGCCGATCACGCCGACGATCACGGGGACGACTTTCGCCGAATAGTCCCAGGACATCGCCTGGATCAACATGATGGCGAATATGCCGATCCAGAAGGCGTAGAACACGTCGCCGCGGTGGAAGCGCGGCCGTCCGAAGCCGGATAGCATGTTCTTCAATCCGCCGTGAATTTTGACGTCCTGAAAGAATGGCCGCAGCAGAGTGTAGAGCGCGACGGAAAGCAATCCGACAACGACCGGCCGTAGCAACCAGCTCGTACCGTAGCGTTCGATCGAGATGAACATGTAGCGTTCGATGGTTGCGCCGAGCACGAAGCCAAGGATGAGCGGTGGCCGCGGCCATTGGAGCCGCTTCATGGTCCAACCCAGGATCCCGAACAAGATGAGCGTATAAAGATCGCCCCACTGGCGCGTCGCCTGGAATGCGCCGACGAACATTACGCCAAGCACGATAGGCAGGATCAGCGTGTATCGCAGCGTCGCCAGTTTTGCGAGTTGGCCGCTGAATGCGAAGCAAATACCCGCCCCGAGGATGTTCGCGATCGCGATGCTCCACACCATCGAATACGTAATGGCGAGATGCTTGGTCAGCATGTCCGGGCCCGGAACGAGCCCGTGAATGAGGAAAGCGCCAAGGAGGATCGCCATGCTGGCGCTGCCAGGCACGCCGAACGCGATGGTCGGCACCAGCGCGCCCCCTTCCTTTGCATTGTTTGCGCTCTCGGGCGCAATCACGCCGCGGACATCGCCGGTGCCGAAAGTCTGCTGGGCATTCTTTTCGGTTTGCACGGCGTGGCCATAGGCCAGCCAGTCAATGACGGAGGCGCCGATGCCGGGCAGTGCGCCGACTGCGGCGCCGAGGCTGCCGCAGCGCATGATCAGCCACCAGTTCTTGAGCCCGTCCTTGCAACCTTGCAGCATGCCAGCCGTGACGTTGAACTTGGCAGAGCTTGCGATGGCGGTGCGCTTGATTGCGAGGTCGCAAAGCTCGGGCAGCGCGAACACGCCAAGGACCATCGGCACCAGCGGAAGCCCATCCCACAGATAGAGGCTGTCCATCGTCCAGCGCAATGTGCCGCTTTGCGGATCGGTGCCGATCATCGACAGCATGAGTCCGAAACACGCCCCTGCCAGCCCGCGCAGCGGCGCATTGCCCGAGAGGATCGCCACCATGGATATACCGAAGATGGCGAACGCCAGCAGTTCCGGCGACCCGAGATACAGGATGACCGGCCGCAGGATCGGAATTGTAATTGCCAAGATGGCCGCGCCGAACAGGCCGCCAATCAGCGATGCCGTGTAGGCCGCGGCGAGTGCGCGGCCTGCCTCGCCGCGCTTGGCCATGGGAAACCCGTCAAGCACCGTTGCCTGCGAGCCCGCGGTTCCGGGCACCCCGAAAAGAACCGCAGGGATCGTGTCGCTTGTCGTCGTCACCGCTCCCATGCCGAGCAACAGGCCAAACGCCGCGTACGGGTCCATGTTGAAGGTGAACGGCAGCAGGAGCGCCATGCCCGCCAAACCGCCGACCCCCGGCATGATGCCAAGCGCGAGGCCCATGAGGACGCCGAGAGCCAGGTACATCAGCCGTGTCGGCTCCAGGATCAGCAACAGCGCTGATCCAGCCGCATCAAGCATGCTGAATTCCATGGGGCGCGCCCTCCCATTTTGATCGACCTTACAGCCGCTGCTCACGCGACGTCGTCGTCACCGGAGTTCAAACACCGATCTTGCTATTCACGAGGTGGGGCGCGCGACGCGGCCATTTGTTGCATCCCGGCATGGAACTTTTTCGCGGACAAAAAACTGCAAAGAAAACAGTTAGGCGGCGCGATTGTATCCGCGGCGCGACAACATGCCCGCCCATCAACAGATGCAAAGGTTCGATTCAAAATCGATGTGTGCAGTGCGTAGGAGATTTTTTACAGCCTTAGCGACCGCGCGGCGTTCCGCAGCATCTGCCCGGGCTCGCGATGCTGCCGCTCGCCCCACAAGCGGCGGTGCAGCCGATCAAGCAAAAGATAGATCACCGGCGTCGTGTAGAGCGTGAGCATCTGCGACACGATCAGCCCGCCGACGATGGTAATACCGAGCGGCCGGCGCAGCTCCGACCCCGGGCCGCTGCCGAGCACGAGCGGCAGCGCGCCCAGGAGCGCTGCCAACGTGGTCATCAGGATCGGCCGGAAACGCTCCAGACAGGCGTCGAAGATCGCCTGCTCCGGTTCGAGCCCGCGGTTGCGCTCGGCGTCGAGCGCGAAGTCGACCATGATGATGCCGTTCTTCTTCACGATGCCGATCAGGAGGATGATCCCAATCAATGCAATGAGCGACAGCTCGGTCCGGAAGATTTGCAGCGCCAAGAGCGCGCCGAGCCCCGCCGATGGCAGCGTCGAGATGATCGTCAAGGGATGCGCGAGGCTCTCGTAAAGCACGCCGAGCACGATGTAGACCGCGATCAGTGCCGCGAGGATCAGCAGCGGTTGCGCCCCGATCGACTGTCGATAGGCGCGGGCCTCGCCCTGAAACTCAGCGCGCAGCGCATCCGGTATGTGCAGCTCGGCGACGGCGCGGTCGACCGCTTGCGTCGCCTGATCGATGGTGACGTTCGGCGCGAGGCTGAAGCTGATCGTCGCCGACGGGAATTGGCCCTGGTGATTGATCACAAGCGGCTGCAATCCGCGCTCGATGGTCGTCACCGCCGAGAGCGGCACCTGCGCACCGTTGTCGCCCGGAACATAGATGCGGTCGAGGTCGGTCGGGTCGCGCTGGTACTGCGGATCGGTCTCGAGGATCACGCGATACTGGTTGCGCTGAGTGTAGAGAATGGACACCTGCCGCTGCGCGAAGGCGTTGTTGAGCGCGCTCTGGATGTCCTGCGCCTGCACGCCGAGCCGCGACGCCGCGGTGCGGTCGACACGCACGTTGACCTGCAAGCCGCCCTGCTGGCGGTCGGTTGACACGTCGACCAGCTCCGGCAGCTTCTGCAGGCGGTCATTGATGATCGGCGCCCATTGGATCAGCTCCTGATAATTCGGCGTCCAGATCGTGTACTGGTAGCTTGAATCCGACGAGCGTCCGCCGGTACGGACGTCCTGCGCCGGGAACATGAACACGCGCAGCCCGGGGATGGCGTTGAGTTGCGGCCGCAGGCGGTTGATCACGTCCCACGCGCTTTCGCGGCGTTCCGATAACGGCTTCAGGCTGATGAAGAGCTGCCCGCGGTTGACCGACGAATTGAACGAGGACGTCCCGACCGACGAGCCGACGCCGGCGATCGCGGGGTCGGCCAGCACGATGTCGTTCGCCTGCTGCTGCAAGTCGTACATGGCCTGGAACGAGATTTCCGGCGAGGCCAGCGTCGAGCCCCAGATCAGGCCGGTGTCGTCGGGCGGGAACCAGCCCTTCGGCGTCTTTATGTAAAGGCCGACGGTCAGCGCGATAGTGCCGATGAACACCAGCAGCGTCAGCGCGTGGTGTTGCAGCACCACGCGCAGGCTTCGCCCATAAAGCCCTATCGTCCACGTCATCATGCGTTCGACCACGCGGTCGAACCAAGTCGCATCCGGGCTTGGCGGCGTGCGCACGAAATGCGCGCAGATCATCGGGGTGAGCGTCAGCGACACCACCATCGAAATCGCGATGGCGAAGGTGAGCGTCACCGAGAATTCGCGGAACACGCGGCCGATCACGCCGGTCATGAACAACAGCGGGATGAACGCGGCGATCAGCGAGACGCTGATCGAGACCACGGTGAAGCCGATTTGGCGCGCCCCTTCCATCGCGGCCTGCGCCGGCGTCATGCCCTTCTCGAGATTGCGGAAGCAATTTTCGATCATCACGATCGCATCGTCGACCACGAAGCCGACGGAGATCACGAGTGCCATCAGCGACAGATTGTTGATCGAGAATCCCGCCACCCACATCAGCGCAAAGGTGCCCGCGAGCGCGAGCGGAACGGTGACGCCGGCGGCGATGGTTGCGGCGCCGCGTCGAAGGAACGTGAACACCACCATCATGACCAGCGCGATCGAGATCGCGAGCGTGAGCTGCAGGTCGAACACGCTGGCGCGGATGGTCTGGGTGCGGTCGGACAGGATCTCGATGTCGACGCCGCCGGGGATCCATTTCTTGATCTCGGGCAGCATTGCCCGTACCCGGTCGACGGTCTCGATCACGTTGGCGTCGGCTGATTTTCTGAGCACCAGAAGGATCGAGGGCTGGCCGTTGTACCAGCCAAACGAGCGGCTGTTGCGGACGCCTGGCTCGATCGAGGCGATGGCGGACAGCCGAACCACGGTGTCATTGGCGGCGCGGATCACCAGGTTATTGTATTGCGATGCGGCGCGAAGCTGATCGTTCGTGGCGATGGTGACGGAGCGCTCGCCGCCGTCGAACGCGCCAATCGGCCCGGCGGCATTGGCGTTGATGACGGCGTTGCGCACGTCCTCCATCGACAAGCCCATTGACGCGAGCGCGATCGGGTTGACGGCGATGCGGATCGCCGGCTGCTCGGCGCCGTTGACGCTGACCTCGGCAACGCCGTCGACCTGCGAGAGCCTCTGGGCGAGGACCGTATCGGCGGCGTCGTACATCACGCTGGGCTGTACCGTGGTCGAGGTCAGCGCCAAGATCATGATCGGCGTCGCCGACGGGTTGGCTTTGCGGAACGACGGCCGCGACGGCAGATCGCTGGGCAGGTCGATGAGGGCGGCATTGATGGCGGCCTGCACGTCGCGCGCGGCGCCGTCGATGTCGCGGTTGAGGTCGAACTGCACGATGATACGGGTGAGGCCGAGCGATGAGCGCGACGTCATCTCGGTGACGCCGGGGATCTCGCCGAGCCGGCGCTCCAATGGGGCGGCCACCGTCTGCGCCATGGTCTCGGGATCGGCGCCCGGCCGGCTTGCGCTGACGCTGATGGTCGGGAAATCTACCGACGGCATGCTCGCGACCGGCAGGAAGTGGTAGGCGACCGCGCCCACCAGCAAAAGCCCGATCGCGAGCAACGTGGTGCCAACCGGCCGCCGGATCGCGGGTCCGCAGATGTTCACGGTGTCGCCGCCGGCCGTTGCGAGGGCTCCGGCGCCACCGGCAGGTCAAGCTCAGGCTCGTCGGTCGCGGCGCGGCTGCGGCTCCAGCGCGCCCGCAGCCGCTCCATCTGCAGATAGATGACCGGCGTGGTGTAGAGCGTGAGCAGTTGGCTCAACAGCAAACCGCCAATGATGGTGATGCCCAATGGGTTGCGCAGCTCCGACCCGGTGCCGCCCTCGACCGCGAGGGGGATCGCGCCGAACAGTGCAGCGAGCGTCGTCATCATGATCGGGCGGAAACGCAGCAGCGCCGCCTGCACGATCGAGTCGCGCGGCGTCATGCCTTGCACGCGCTCGGCTTCAAGCGCGAAGTCGATCATCATGATCGCGTTCTTCTTCACGATGCCCATCAGCAGCACGATGCCGATCAGCGCGATCACCGAGAGGTCATAACCGAGCAGTATCAAGGCCAGTAGCGCACCCAAGCCTGCCGACGGCAGCGTCGAGAGAATCGTGATGGGGTGGATGACGCTCTCGTAGAGCACGCCGAGCACGATGTAGATCGTGATGATCGCGGCGAGGATCAGCCAAGGCTGGCCGGCAAGGGAGCGGGCAAACTCGGCGGCGTCCCCGGAATAGCTTCCGACCACCGAGGTCGGCATGTCCAAGTCGCGCTCCGCCGCAGCGATGGTCGCCACCGCGTCGCTCAGCGACGCATGCGGCGCCAGGTTGAAGCTGACGGTCACCGCCGGGAACTGCTCGTAATGCGCGATCACCAGCGGGGCGGTGGTGTGCACGAAGCGCGCCAAAGCCGACAGCGGCACCTGCACGCCGCCGGTGCCCGGCACATAAAGCCGCGACAGCGAATTCGGGTCACTCTGGTATTGCGGCATCGCCTCGAGGATGACGCGGTACTGGTTCGACTGCGCGTAGATGGTTGATATCTGGCGCTGGCCGAAGGCCGAGTTGAGCGTATCGTTGACCACCTGCAGCGAGACGCCCAGCCGGCCGGCCACCTCGCGATCGACGTCGACCATCAGGCGCAAGCCATCGTCCTGCGCTTCGGAGGCGACGTCCCGCATAATTGGCGAGGAATGCAACCGCGCCGCCAGCCGTTCGGCCCACAGGCTCACGTCGGCGGCATTGGTGCCGGTGAGGGTGTATTGGTACTGCGCGCGGCTGATGCGAGTCGCGATCTGGATGTCCTGCACCGGCTGGAAGTAGAGGATCACGCCGGGGATGCGCAGCACCTCCTGCTGCAGCCGATTGATCACGGTCATCACCGAGGTGTGCCGTACGTCGCGCGGCCGCAGCGTGATCGCGAAGCGTGCCGCGTTCGGCGTGGCGTTGATCGGCGTGACGCCCACGACCGAGACGACGCCCGCCACCTCGGCGTCCTTGCGGATGGTCGCCTCGACCGTGTCGCGCAGCCGCTGCATCTCGGTGAACGAGACCTGGTCGCCGCCTTCCATCACCGCGAAAATAAGCCCGGTATCCTGCTGCGGCAGGAAGCCCTTGGGGATCACGATGTAGAGCCAGAACGTCGCCGCCATGGTGGCGAGCAGCACCACAAGCGTAAGCATCTCGTGCCGCAGCACCCATTCGAGGCTCCGGCGGTAACAATCGATGGTCCATTCGAGGCTGCGGTTGAAGAAGCGCGTGACCGCGTTGCCGGCCGACTGCACGTGCGGCCGCAGCATGCGGCTGCACATCATCGGCGTCAGCGTCAGCGACACGATCGCGGATACCACCACGGCGATGGTCAGCGTGAGCGCGAATTCGCGGAACATGCGGCCGACCAGGCCGGTCATGAACAACAGTGGGATGAACACCGCAATGAGAGAGAGGGTCAGTGAAATGATGGTGAAGCCGATCTCGCTCGCGCCTTTGAGCGCCGCCTGGAACGGGCTTTCGCCTTCCTCCATGTGACGCACGATGTTCTCGATCATGACGATGGCGTCGTCGACGACGAATCCGGTACCGATCGTGAGCGCCATCAGCGACAGATTGTCGAGCGAGAATCCGCAGAACCACATGACACCGAAAGTGGCGATGAGCGACAGCGGCAGTGCGACGCCGGCGATAATGGTGGCGCGGATGGTGCGCAGGAAGATGAACACCACCAGGATCACCAGCCCGACGCTGAGCACCAGCGTGAACTGCACATCGCGAATTGAGGCACGGATCGTATTGGTGGCGTCGTGCACGACGGTCAATTCGACGCCGGCCGGGAACGCGCGTTGCAGCCGCGGCAACTCGCGCTGCATGCGCTGCACGGTCTCGACGACGTTGGCGCCGGGCTGGCGCTGGACGTCGACCACGATGGCGGGCTGGCCCTTGTACCAGGCTCCGACCTTATTGTTTTCCAATCCGTCGGCCACCTCGGCGACGTCCTTGAGCAGCACCGGCGCGTCGTTACGATAGGCGACGACGATGTTGCGGTAGGCATCGGCGGCGGTGATCTGCTGGTTGGCGGCGATGGTGTGGGATTGATGCGCGCCATCGAGCGCGCCCGCGGGTCCGGCGACATTGGCGCCCACGATCGCGGTGCGAAGATCCTCGAGCCCAAGGCCGTAGTTGGAGAGCCGGGCCAGATCGGCCTGGATGCGCACCGCGGGCTTGAGCCCGCCCTGCACCGTGACCTTCCCGACCCCGGTCACTTCGCTCAGGCGCTGTATCAGCACGGTGTCGGAGAGGTCGGACAGTTGTCGCACCGAGATCGTCGGCGAGGTGAGCGCCAGCGTGATGATCGGTGCGTCGGCCGGGTTCACCTTCGAGTAGATCGGCGGGTAGGGCAGGTTGCGCGGCAGTGTCGAGCCCGCGCTGTTGATGGCAGCCTGCACGTCCTGCGCCGCCGCGTCGATGTTGCGGTTGAGGTCGAATTGCAGCGTGACCTGGCTGATCCCGAACGAACTCGACGAGATCATGTTGGAAAGCGACGGGATCTGTCCAAACTGGCGTTCGAGCGGCGCCGTCACCAGCGAGGCCACCACGTCCGGGCTCGCACCGGGAAGCTGCGTCGTCACCTGGATGGTGGGGAAATCGACCTGCGGCAACGACGATACCGGCAGCCAGAGATAGCCGAGCAGCCCGCCGAGCAGCACCGCGACGCCGAGCAGCGAGGTCGCGATCGGCCGATGGATGAACGGCGAGGACACGCTTGCGGACGCGCTGCTCGCGGACGTGTTCATGGCGTTGCGCTCGTCGCTCCCGACCCCTGCGTGCTCGCCCCTTTTTTCTTACCCTTTTCGCCGGCTTTGTCGGCGGCGCCTTTCTGCGCAGCGCCTTTCTTCGCACCGCCTTTGTCCGCTCCCGTGCGGCCGCGCCCTTTGCGACGCGGTTCGACCATTGGAAGCGCTGGCGGCTGTCCAACCTCTTCGGTGCTCGTCACTTCGACTAGCGCCTTGTCGGCGAGCCGCGCGAAGCCCGAGGTCACCAGCCGCTCGCCGGACTCAAGCCCCTCGGCGACGACGGCGCGCACGTCATCCTGGCGCGAAATCGTGACCCGGCGCATGTTGACGGTCGAATCCTCGTCGACGATGAAAACGAACGTGCCGGTAGGACCGCGCTGCACCGCCGAAGTCGGCACCACCACCACTTGGCGCAGCGTGTCGATCAGGAGCCGCACATTGACGAACTGGCCCGGCCAGAGCTGAAGGTTCGCGTTGGGGAATTCGGCTTTGAGCCGCACCGTGCCGGTGGTGGGGTCGACCTGGTTGTCGATTACCTGCACCTTGCCGCTGTCGGCCACCGTGCGGCCGTCCGGCCCCATCGCGTCGACCGGCAGCGGACCTTCCGCCATGCCGCGGTTCAGCTCGGGCAGCGACTGCTGCGGCAGGTTGAACAACACCGAGATCGGCTTGATTTCGGTGATGGTGACAATCCCGGTGGTGTCCGAGGCCCGCACGATATTGCCTTCGTCCACCTGCCGGATGCCGGTGCGTCCGGCGATTGGGGCGACGATGTCGGTGTAGGACAGGATCGCGCGCGCGTTGTCGATGACGGCCTGGTCGGCCCGCACCTGTGCCTCGAGCTGTGCGACCATCGCACGCTGGGTATCGACCTGCTGCTTGTTGATCGCGTTGGTCGCCGCGAGCCGCATGTAGCGTTCGAGGTCGAGCCTGGCGTTGGCGAGCTGCGCCTCATGCTGTGCCTTGGTCGCGACCGCCTGATCGTACTGCGCCTGATAGGTGGTAGGATCGATCTTGGCGAGGACGTAGCCGCGCGGCACGTCCTGGCCTTCAGTGAATGAGATCGAAATGAGCTTGCCTTCGACCTGCGGCTTCACCAGCACGGTGTTGAGCGCGCGCGCGGTGCCGACGCCGTCAAGATAGACCGGCACGTCGGCGCGCTGGGCGATTGCCGCGCGCACCGGCACCGGATCGGTACTGTCGGGGGCTCCGAAGCGCTTACCCTTGCCAAACTTGCCTTGCTGCTGGGGCGCGGATTGCCAGGCCGGCCAATAGGTCACGGCCGCGGCGACGACCGCGAGGCCGACCAGGACAATCGCTATCGGCTTGAGTCTCATTGTTGGCCGGTGACCCGCACCTCGGGTTTCGGCAGCCAACTACCGCCGAGCGCCTGATAGAGACTTAGTACGGCCTGCAAGCGCGCCAGGCGCGCTGTCACGCGATTCTCCTCGGCCGTGAACAGCGCCTGCTGCGTGATCAGCAGCGTCACGAGGTCGATGGTGCCCTCACGCAGCCGGGTTTCACCAATCTCAAAGGCGCGCCGCGATGAGTCCACCACCTGCTGCTGCAGCCGCTCGCGCTTCGCCGACTCCTGGACGGCGATAAGGGCACGTTCAACGTCGGTGAAGCCCGATACCACCGCCCGGCGGTAGAGGCTAAGCGACTCGAGCTGCTGCCCCTGCGCCTGCTCCAACTGTCCCTCCAGCAGGAAACCGTCGAAGACCGGCTGCGTCAGTCCGGCGGCGATCGAATAAAACGCCGATTCCGGCCGGAACAGGGCGCGCAGCGCGCTGCTGGAGAAGCCGCCCTGGCCGGTGAGGGCGATGCTCGGGAAGAAGGCTGCCCGCGCCGCCTCCACGCTGGCGTCGGTGGCAGCCACCGTCGCCTCGGCGGAGCGGATGTCGGGGCGCTGGTAAAGCAGGTCCGAAGGCAGGCCCGGGTTCACGCGCGGAATGCCGAGTGAATAAAGGCTGCCGCCACGCACCCGCAGGAACGATGGCGCGCGCCCGATCAACAGCGCGAGCGTGGCGATGTTCTGCCGCAAGGTTTCATCGAGCAGTGGAATGAGCGCGCGCTGGCTCGCCACCAACGTTTCCTGCTGCGCGACTTCGAGCGCGGAGGCGGTGCCGGCTTCCTGCCGCTGGCGGATCAAGGTGAGCACGCGGTTTGCCGCTTCGACGTTCTGGCGCGCGATGCGCAGGCGGTCCTGCGACGACAGCACCAGGAAATAGGCGGTGGCCACGGCCACCACGGTGCTCACGGCGACGGTGTCGCGGTCGAAGCGAGCGGCGATCGCGCTTTCCTGCGCCGCGCGCGAGGTCGCGCGGTTCTTGCCCCAGAAATCGATCTCGTAGCTGGCACTGAGCGCGACCTGCAGGTTGGCGCGATCAGGTCCGCCTGGCTGCCGCGAGCGCGTCGCGCTGGCGTCGAAATCGGCCGCGGGCAGGAGCGGTGCACCGACGATCTTGCTCTGCGCGTCGGCCTGGATGATCTTCGCCACTGCGGCGGCGATGTCGAAATTCGCGGTCTGTGCCTCCTCGATCAGCGTGGTCAGCTCCTTGGAGCGGAAACCGCGCCACCAGTCGAGCGATGGTGGCGCCGCCGGTGGCAGGCTCTGGGCGGCGCGGTAGCGCTCGGGGATCTCGATCCCGAGCGATGAGCGCTCATTGAAGAGGCAGGCGGAGAGCATGGGCACGAGGCATAGTCCTGTTACGGCGACAAGGGCCCGCCGGATCCCCGTGGCCGTTCCGCCTGACTGTTGCCCCCGCAACCGCTCAAACATACGATCGACCTGCCGGCACTCCAGCCATCCCCGCCATAATTCGAGGAGCAGCGTGAACGGCGCCGTGCCTGCCCCAAGCGATCCTTAACCGCAAATTAGCAGGACGCCCGCGGCGGGCCCATTAAATATCTGACAGATTTGCACTTTCCGGTGGAGATGTGGCGCGATCGCGACTTCCCTGGGGCGCCGCATTTGGCTTGGCGGGACAACGGGTTGGGCCGGTGGCCGCCTGGGTGTGGCGGCTCAGAAGTCGCAACATTGTTATGGCGAGTCGACATTGCGGACGTCTGAACCTAAGCCACACCAGAATCAATGAGTTGCCAGCGTCCGTCGATTCCGAAGGAGGTCGTCGCAGCCGCCGGCCTCAACGGCTCGCGCCGTTGTACCAGTCGAGAATCTCGACGCCGCTCCAGTGCACCACGCCGTCGAAGCCGCGCACGTAATCGTAAATCGCTTCGAGATATTTGATCCGGTGCGGCTGCCCCGAGATATAGGGGTGGATCGCGAGCGCCATGATCTTTGCGCGCTCGGCGCTTTCGGCGTAGAGCCGGTCGAACTGGTCGATCGCACGCTTGAGCAGATAGTCGCTCTCGTGGTGCTGAACGATCATCATCGGAATGTCATTGAGCTCGACCGAATAGGGTAGCGTCACCAGCGGTCCATGCGTGGTCTTGATCGTCGCCGGCTCGTCGTCGAACACCCAGTCGCCGATATATTTCACGCCGGCCTCCGCGAGGATATCGGGCGTGTCGTAGGTCTGCGTCAGTCCCGGCCCCAACCATCCGACCGGTCGCGTGCCGGACGCTTTCTCCAGAATATCGAGCGAGCGCGTGATCATCGCCTTCTGGTCGGGCTCCTTGTGGATCGGTCCCTGCTCATAGGAATGCCCCATGAACTCCCAGCCGTCGCGTTTCGCCTGCTCGGCGACGCGTGGATAGTCCTCGCAGACGCGCGCGTTGATCGCGAGCGTCGGGCGGATACCAAGTCGAGCATAGAGATCGAAGAAGCGCCAGCAGCCGACCCGCATTCCGTATTCGTGCCAGCTCCAGTTCGGCGCGTCGGGTATGAGCGTCACGTTGGTGGGCGCCGGCAACACCTGCCGCGGCATCGGCTTTGCGATGTCCCAGACCTCGTAATTGACGATGGTCCAGAACACGAGCCGCGCGCCGCCCGGCAACCTCAGCGGCGGACGGTCGACAATCGCTGAATACTCGCAACGCTCGCGCGGCAGCATGGGGGGCATGGGTTCACCTTGCTTTCTTTCCACGAACACAACTCTCACTCCGTCATCCTGAGGTGGCCGCGCGTAGCGCGGCCCTCGAAGGACGACGGCCCCAATGGACCGGGGGCGTACATCCTTCGAGGCGCGTGCAAGAGCACGCGCGCCTCAGGATGACGATCAGGCCCTGTGCGATTCGTACTATAACTTCTCTTTGGGCTTGCCTGCCCGGCGTTTCGACAGCGTCGCAATAGAATCCCAGTCGTGCCGAATCAGCGCCTCCTTCTTCGCGCGGCTCCAACCTTTGATTTTGCGTTCGGTGGCGATCGCATCGGTGATCTGCGGAAAATGTTCCGACCAGACGAGCGTCACGGGTCGGCGCGCGAACGTGTATCCAGGGAAGGCACCGGCTTGATGCTGCGCGATACGTGGTGCCAGGTCTTCGCCGGTGGCGATGCCGACGTAGTACGAGCCATCGCGGCATCTAAGCATGCAGACGAATGCCCCCATCGGTTGAGTTTAGCATCCGGGCCGTCGTCCTTCGAGGCCCGACCTTCGGTCGGGCACCTCAGGATGACGGTGCAAGGTTTGAGCGCCGGGCGGCAGCGCCTTCCTTCAGGTCCAAGCGGCCACTCCGCCGCCTCCCTCGAACCAGCTAATATGGGATGTTCCCAGCCAGCCGGCATGTTATACGGCGGCGGGGAAACGGGACCAAGGCATGTCCACCGACGTCATGAGTACGACGCTGCGTCCGCGGCTCGCGCCACGACGGCCGCGGACATGGTTGCGGCTTGAGCACGTCGTGATGGGCGGCGCCATCATCTCGCTCATCGTCCTGGTTGTGCTACCGCTGGCATTTCTCCTGATCGGCAGCTTCAAGGGGGCCGACGGCGTCACCCTCGACGCCTATTCCGAGGTGCTGACGGGACGGCTCTACGTCAACGCGCTCAAAAACTCGCTGCTGCTCGGCGCTTATAGCGGGCTGTTCAGCCTGCTGATCGGGCTACCGCTCGCCTGGGCGGTCGCCCGCACCGACGTGCCGGCAAAACCTCTGTTCCAGATCACCGCGACGTTGTCCTATCTCTCGCCGCCATTCCTGACCGCGATCGCGCTCACCTATCTGTTCAGCCCCAATGCCGGTCTGAGCAACGTGTTGATGCGCGACGTGCTGGGCATGCCCTGGCTGACCTTCAACATTTTCACGATGCCGGGCCTCGTGCTGGTCACGGTGATGCACACGTTCCCGTTCGTGTATCTGCTCGCATCGAGCGCGCTGCAATCGGTCGACGCCTCCTATGAAGAAGCCGCGCAGATCCTCGGCGCTTCGAAGCTGCGCACCGCATTCTTGATCACTGCGCCGCTGGTTGCGCCTGCGGTGCTCTCCGGCACGCTGCTCGCCTTCGTCAATGCGATCGCGCTGTTCGGCTCGCAAGCGATCATCGGGCTGCCGGGCCGCATCGTCACGCTGCCGACCCGCATCTACGCGCTGTTCGATTATCCGCCGGAATATGCGCTCGCGTCCGCGTTGTCGCTCGTGTTCATCCTGATCACGGTGGCGGCGCTCTACCTGCAGAACGCCTTCCTCAAGCGGCGCTCCTACGTGACGCTGGCAGGCAAGGGCTCGCGTCCGCAGATGATGCAGCTCGGTGTGTTCCGCTGGGTCCTGCTCGCCTGCGTCACCATCGTGTTCTTCGTCTCGATCGTGCTGCCCTATGCGACGCTGATCGCGGTGTCGTTCTCGAAATCCTGGGGCCTCGAGTTCTGGAAGAATATCACCTTGGCGAACTACAAGTTCGTCCTGTTCGAGTACAACGTCACCCAGCGCGCGATCCTTAACAGCCTGGTCCTGGCGTTCGTGGCGGCGACCCTCGCGGTGCTGATGGGCGCGGTGATCGGCTGGATCGATCTGCGCACCAAACTCCCCGGCCGCAAGCTTCTCGATTATGCCTCGCTGATCCCGCTCGGGCTTCCCGGCATCGTGATGGCGGTGGCGCTGATCCAGTTTTGGCTTGCAATGCCACTTGCGCTCTACGGCACGCTGACGATCCTTCTGCTCGCCTATGTCGGTCGCTACATTCCGCTCGGCGTGCGCGCCGCCAACGCTTCACTGCGCCAGGTCGACCATTCGCTTGAGGAGAGTGCGCAGATTCTCGGCGCGTCTTGGACGACCACCATGCGCGAGATCACGCTGCCGCTGATCCGGCCCGGACTGTTCGCCGGATGGCTGCTGGTGTTCGTGCCGGTGATCCAGGAGCTCTCCGCGTCGATCCTGCTGTTCTCGTCGCAATCGATCACGCTCGCGGTCGCGGTCTACAATCTCTACGAGACCGGCTATATCGAGCCGGTGGCGGCGCTCGCGATGATCAACATGCTCATCATCGGCGCCGCGATCTGGCTCGCCTACCGCCTTGGTGGCCGCAGCCTGACTTCGCGCAACGATGCTGCTCCGGTGCACACGTGACAAATCTTGGACAAGAAGGCAATCGGGCGTGTCCCGGACGCGGTGCAGCACGTCGTGGTGCACCGCTGATCCGGGACCCCGGTTATTTGCTGATTGTAAGAAACCGGGGTCCCGGTTCTGCAGCGCATCACTGCGTGCTGCGCTGCGCCCGGGACACGAGTTGTGAGCTAGTCGCGTAATGGCTGGAATCTCAATCCGCGGATTGTCGAAATCATTCTCGTCGCGCGACAGCGACGTCGCCGCCGTCGCCGACGTCGATATCGAGGTCAAGGACAATTCCTTCGTCACGCTGCTCGGCCCGTCCGGCTGCGGCAAGACCACAACGCTGCGGCTGATCGCCGGCTACATTACGCCCGACCGCGGCACCATCGAGATTGACGGCAGACCGCTGTCGTCGCCGGGCTCGGTGGTGCCGCCGGAGCGGCGCGGCATGGGCATGGTGTTCCAGAACTACGCGATCTGGCCGCACAAAAACGTGTTCGAGAACGTGGTGTTCGGCCTCAAGATCCGGAAGCTCCCGTCTGCCAGTGCGCGCCGCAAGGTCGAGGAGGCGTTGGCGCTCGTGAATCTTTCGGGTCTTGAGACCCGCTATCCGAGCGAACTGTCGGGCGGTCAGCAGCAGCGCGTGGCGCTCGCCCGCTCGCTGGTGGTCGAGCCGGATATCCTGCTGCTCGATGAGCCGCTGTCGAACCTCGACGCCAAGTTGCGCGAGCGCATGCGCCTGGAGCTGAAGGAGCTGCAACTGCGTACCGGCATCACGTTCGTCTATGTCACGCACGACCAGGCCGAGGCGCTGGCGCTCTCCGACCAGATCGCCGTCATGAACCTCGGCCGCGTGCAGCAGTACGGGACGCCGTTCGAGGTCTACGCCCATCCCGCCAATCGTATGGTCGCGGACTTCATGGGCCTCGTAAACCTCGTGCCCGGCAAGGTGCGCGAGCGCAGCGGCGCGGGCGGCGTCGTGGAGATCGCGCCGGAGCTCACGGTCAAGGTTGACGCGCTCGACGCCTTCGCGCCCGGCGAAACCGTCGAGGTCGCGATCCGCCCCGAGAGCATACGGCTTGCCGCCTCGCCTGTGCCGGGCGGCACGTGGGCGACCATCAGCAACCACGTCTTCCTCGGCAATATCAGCGAATATTTCGCGACGCTTGCGTCTGGCCTGACCTTGCGGGTGCAGACCCATCCGTTGCAACAATTGAAAGTCGGCGAAGCCTGCACGATCGAGGTCGACGCCACGCATTGCAGCGTCTTCCGCGCCGGTGCTGGCGAGGCCAAGGCGGCGTAACATCAAGGAGTCAGAGAATGAACAAACCCGTCGGCACGCCCATTCGCGGCGAAGAGCACTGGACCAACAAGGGCGAGGACGTGCGCCTCTACATGTGGAACAAGTACGCCGATTCGTCCGGCCCGGCAGGCACGATCCTGTTCGTGCACGGCTCGTCGATGGCGTCGGTGCCGACATTCGACCTGCAGGTGCCGGGACGCGGTGATTCCTCGGCGATGGATTATTTCGCGTCGCGCGGGTTCGACACCTGGTGCGTCGACATGGAAGGCTACGGTAAATCCACCAAGACGCGCGACAACAACGCGCCGATCTCGTACGGCGCCGACGATTGCTTCGCCGCCGCGACCTATATCCAGAAGCTGCGCGGCAAGAAGCCGTTGCTCGTATATGGGATTTCCTCGGGCGCGCTGCGCGCCGCGCTGTTTGCGCAGCGCCATCCCGAGATGGTGAAGCGGCTTGCGCTCGACGCCCATGTGTGGACCGGCGAGGGCTCCCCGACGCTCGCCGAGCGCCGCAAGCGGCTCGCCGAATACCGCACCAAGAACCGGCGGCCGATCGATCGCGCCTTTGTGCATTCGATCTTCAATCGCGACCACCCCGGCACCGCCGATGACAAAGTCGTCGAGGCGTTTGCCGACGCGATCCTGAAATACGACGACTCGGTGCCGACCGGAACCTATGTCGACATGTGCGCCAACCTGCCGATCTGCGATCCCGAGAAAATTACGGTTCCGACCATCATCATGCGCGGGCAGTGGGACGGCATCGCGAGCTTTGCGGACCTGACGAAATTCTTCGAGAAGCTGCCAAACCCCGACAAACAGTTTGCGGTGATGCCAGGCATCGCGCACGCGTCGATCCAGCAGAAGAACTACGCGATCGTGTTCCACATCCTGTTGAGTTGGTTCACGCAGCCCGACCCGGTCTATACGGGACACTAATTAGTGGTCCGATTCTAACATTCGCATCCCTTCTCAGCGGGCGACTTTGCGAATGTTAGAATCAAAGGACCACTAGCAAATATAAGCTGCTAGTGGAGTTTTGGATTTGACATTCGCTTTGGGAGTCTGCGGTCAACGGGG
>WHTP01000024.1 GCA_009377695.1 Hyphomicrobiales bacterium
AATCCGCCGCATTGCCATCAGACTCGCTCGAAAACGTATTCAACCCGCACACATCATCGCATGGTCTTGCTGGCGGAGAGCTCACCAAGCTGCCGCTCAACGCGCTCACTTCAAATCAAAAAGGCAACTGTAATGCTAGGGGACCCGTGTTCTAATTCCTAGCGCTACAGAGCACCGCTCTGAGGAACAACGCGGCGTTATCCGCCCGTGTTGTCTAGGCTCGCTTGCAATGAGCAGAGACCCGGAACGCTTCGTGGGCATCAGGGTTGATGCTCATGGTGACGTTGCGCGAAGTACGCCGGGCAGCAGCGCGACAGGAACAGTTCCGAGGGCTCCAGGATGGGCTACGGCAGATTTTTGACTGCGTAGCAGAGGAGCCCGTGCCAGATAAGCTGCGATCACTGGCGGCGAAGCTCGATAGTAGCTTGAACTCCGGAGATGAGATACCCGACAGAGTGTCTAGGGACCTAGCGCAGCCGCGAGAACCCGAAGGGGACTCATAAGGTCGTGAGGCTCCAAAGGGGGCCCCTCGCGGCGCTAAGTGTTCAAGGGGACCCGCGATCTATTCCGCCAGCGCCACGCTCCAGCGCACGCACACCGCAGCGTTTGGTCAAACCGGCCGACGACAGCCTTTACTTAAATTTTTGAAATAGGGGTGTGGTGCTCGTGGGCAAAAGGCAAGCGTAGAGGGGACCCGTTGGGACATAGGGGACCCTAACGCCTCACACAGACACGCACGCTCACGCGCAGCCTTGAGCCGCGCGTTGGTCAACTAGAATGGATGAGATTGGCTAGGCGCTGCTATGCGCGCCACCTACTTGCGAGCACATAACGCAGCGCGCGCGGCCGAGCGCGGCGGCAAGCTGGGGGGGCGTGATAGGTGCGATGGGATAGTGGTAAGCAGGGAGCTCGCTGCGAGCACATCCCTGTGATACAAGGATGTGGTCGTTCGCCCCGTCTGATTACCTCCTTTGGACTCTGATGCTGGATCGATCACTGAAAGCCGAGTTTGAAAGTTACCGAAAGATGCTTTCCACCGACGAAGCCAGAAGGGCATTCGACGAACGGATTGAGAGGCTTCTAAGTCAGCATGGCGTTGATTACGTGAGGGGCTATGTAGACGGTCTCAAAGACCGCGAGCGGCATTAAAGGCGAAAGCGAACGCTCTAATTCTCCGAATTAATGATACAGCCCTGGTCCATGCGCCGTGAGCCGCTCAAGGACTCTCGCAGCACTTGTAGCGTGCCACGGGCCACCGCGCGGCGTGAGAATGCCGCGGCTGTTGAGTTCTTCCGCAATCCTGCGGATGCTCACGACCCCTTGAGATTTCATATCGCTGATAATGGCCCTGAGGTTCTCCGCGTGGCTTTGGGCCTTGAGCTTGATAGCGGCCACGGCCTCAGCGTTGCCGGTCTGCTTACCCTTGAGGGCCCGCGCGCCGTTCGGGTTGCCCAACTTCACACCGCGGGCCTTGGCTGCCGCCAGCGCGGCCTTGGTGCGCAGCTACCTGAACGGCGGTAAGTGGACGCTGGTGAAGGAGTACATTGAGACTGAGAGCGGCAAGCGCATCAGCGCGAGAGGAAACGGGTACACGTCGAACACGACAGTCCAAGACTATGCATTGTTGAAAGCCGCCGAGACCACGAAGGCGGCCGGGGCAACGCACTTCGTTGTCGTCAACGCTGCAAACGCTTCCAGTACAGGCTCGTTTACAACGCCCGGGAGCGCGCAGACGACCTTTTCTGGAAACACGGCATACACGTCATACCAGCCGGGTCAGACGCACACTTTCATCAAGCCAGGGCAGGATGCCTACATTCGTGTCGTGAGGTCGCGGCCGGGAGAGCGCCCGCCAGCAGAAGCAATCTCTGCGGATGAAATCATCCAGTTTGTGGGGGCGCGCGTGAAGCGTTCATAAGCAAACCGAGAGTAACGTATGGCTGACCGGGGGATAATGAGCACCGTCACTAGGCGCGCACTTCGCGTATACGCCGCGCTCTCGGAATTGAAGGGCCAGGACAACGACGTCTTAGACGCGCTGATCCCGTTCTTTGAGCCGATACTCGCTGTGATGAACGGCAAGGTTTTTGATCCACACGTATTCTCTGCGGGTGTACGGAAACTGTACCGTTGGCGGTTTACCGGCGACATAGCCGCCACCTTCATACCGAGGCTCGAACGCAAAGGAATGCTGCGAAAGGGAGCCAGCGGGCCACAAGGAACGGTTTGGGTTGTCCAGTATTCCGAGCGCCCAGACGATAGCGACGCTTCAAGTATCACAACGGCGTTTGAGCAAATCATCGATGAGTTTTCAAAATTTCCGCCGAGGGTGACGGACCTTCTATCTTACGAGCGCAGCCGGGACGAGCTTAAGGACATTCTCATCCGGTTTTTGGTGCTGATGGACACTCAGGGCGAGGGAGCATACGCGCCACAGTTCGGTGACTTGGACCCGGGCGGGCAAGCGGGTGAGCTTCTGTCGCAGCTTGAGGAAGGCGGTCAACCGCTGGACTCAAATGACCGCTACATGTGCGCGAAGTTCGTGCAGCATCTGATGAAACGGCGTCCTGAATTTGGACCGCATCTCGTCAGACTAGCGTCCATCGCCCTTCTGGCTGAAGTCGTTGAAGATTTTCTCAAGCCAACACACGTAGAAGGCAAGACCGACCTAACAATCGTACTGGATGCGCCAATTGCATTGGACCTGCTCGGTTGTTCCGGTAAAATCCTGAAAGATGATATTGCGGCGGTAGTTAGCGCCCTCAAAGATATCGGCGCTACGTTTATTGTGTTCCCGGTAAGCTGCGTGGAGATGCAGCGAAATCTACGCAGTATGGTTTCGCTACCGGCCGAGCAGCGGCGGGGGTACACCCATAATGCGCTGATCAAGAGGGAAGTTAGTCTGGACTATGTTCAGGCGGTAGCAAACAACCCCGAACGTGCCCTTGATGCGCTTGGCATAATGGTTCGCCCGGTAACCTTGGACAGCTTCCCAGGCGCGCATCGATATTTTACGGACGCTCAATTTGATGATTTCCTCGGATCAATTTGGTGGGGAAATCACATCAATGCAAAGGAGCATGATGCAACGTGTGCCGCGCTTGTCGTGAGACTGCGCGAGGGACGTAACAGCAGCGATATTTTTAAGAACCGCTATGTGATGGCTACTCGGAATTCAAATTTCGTGAAGCAAGCTCGCCAATATTGTCTGCAGAGCAGGATGATAAATGAAACTCAGGAAGGGCCGATCATTCATCAACGCGAACTAGCTACCACAGCTTGGCTGCGCACCGGGCTAGGCGCAAGTGAGACGATCCCGCGAGGCCACCTCATCGCGACATGCGACCGCGTGCTTCAGGTGCGTCCAGAGGTTCGCAATGCTCTGGCCGCGCAACTTGCGAAGCTTACGTCGGAGCGGCTGGGGCAGTTTAATGTACTCATGCAAGATGCCCGGAGCGTTCAAAAGCTGGCCGACCAGACGCTAAACAACGAGACAGTAGTTACGGCTGACAATGCAGAGCACCTGCTCCAAGTGATGCGTGAAGCTACGGCCGAGGAATTGAGGGAGAAGCATGAGGCTGAGCTTCAGGCAGAAAGGTCATCGGCTGAAGAGACGCTGATAGCAGAGAAGACGACCGCGGAAGACAGGCTTTCATGCGGAACGCATCACCGCGCAGCTGGAAAAAGAGCGCGCCGAGGCCGAAATTGCTCGGCTCTCTAGCGAGGTCAGCCAACTGCAGAGCCGAGAGGCCAGCGCGGCGGCCCTTCGAGAACAGCAAATCTCAGGCGTTGTGACGGCGGTTAATCGGACGACTAGACGCGTTGAGCTTACCGTCGCGGGTGTCTTAGTGGGGCTAGGTGTCCTGGGCGGCATTAACGGTCTGACGGGGGTTCTGGAAGGTTACTGGGTTTGGAACATCGTTCTAATGCTCGCTGGCGTAGCCGGTTTCATAAGGCTGGTGTTCGGACTGCTTGAACGGCCCATGCCGGGCTTGGCATCGATGCTGAACTCTTACTGTCGTTCATGCGCCAAAAAGAAGCTTTCCGGCCTTGGGCTGGCTGCCGAGTTTGATCGGCTGGAGTTCAAGGGAGGTCGCGTGAAGGTGCTCGAACAACTTCTGGAGCCGGGCAAGGCTGCTGCATGAAGTGGCCGTTTCCGAGTACACAAGCCGCGTACACAGCAGTTGCTTCGCGCTTCAAATTTGTTAATAATATCAATGATGAATGCGTCGCGCGACAAATCCTCTCGCTCCGACCAACAAAATCAATGGCTTATCTAAATAAATCCCAGAAAACCGGCTTGTGAAGCACCTGGGAAACGGTTAGGCGTTCCGCCTTCGTTCGTTGTTGAAATCCCATCGGCACTTGTCGCAGCAGAACCGCGTGTCAGCTCTCCTCTTTCGTTGCCTGCCGCTGGTGCCGGCGGTCAGGAAAGCGACTCGGACTATGTATAGAACAGCGCGCCGCCGGCGACGATAGCGGCAATGCCTATAGCGACGATTAGGGCAGTCCTGATGCGGCTTCCTTCTACGGCTCCATCGGGGGGACGCCGAAAGCCTGTGTCGACAGGATTCATTTTACCCATGGCTAGGAACCTTTCAGGTTTCATCTCTTCGGCCAACGCGGTTGTTTCTCGTTAGTTCCGGAGATAGGCACCACAGCGCGGTACGAGGATTGCTGATGGAATTTCCATTCTCGTACCGAGCTTCTACGTTGCGTTGCCGGGGACCATGCTGCTTTAAATCGCTTGCCTAGGTCGATCATCGTCGGAATCCCCTTTGCTCACCGCCGCACCGTCAATTCCGCCAACGCAGCGTTCGATCGACGACCACCTCAGTCCGCGCACCCATTTGAGGTCCCCGACCACGAGCCTCGATGGCATGGGATCGCTCTGCTCCGATAATTTCTATCTGAGTGAGCGTCGAGCGCGAGTAACGGTAGTCCAACGGCATGGGCGTGATTCCTGACGGCGATCACCTGGTCGGCCTTGATACCTTCGTGGCGCACCTTTGATTGGCTTGGTGCCATCATCGAGTATCTCGACGAAGACGGCATGGGCACCTTGATCCGCGAATGACGCGGGATGCCGCGTGCTACCGAGGATCGGAATATCCGGGAACTATGATGGTCACGCCGCTGCGGCTCGTTCGGCGCGCTCCGCCTCTTCTTGCGCGCGTATTGTTGATGAACATTCTTGGACATTGTCACCATGATCTACCTAAATATGTCGTGGGCAATGACACCAATAGCTTGGACAAAATAACGATAGTTCGGCGTCGGGATGCAATGCGCCCACGAAGCTGGGAGCGAATGAAGAAGCCCGCGGTCGAGAAGATGACGAGCGACGCCGGTCGTACAAGCGCGGCCTCCGCTGACTTCGTCGCGATCGCCGGTCTCTTTCGAAAAATCGCAAAAGTTTTGTTCTTTTCGCTCGGTGCGCTAACGCTTGTGTTCGCCGTCTCCGCCTTTTTCTACAATCGCTTCGCGCACTACGAGTCCGAGTTGCTCGCCTGGCCGCCGCAGCCGGAGTTCATCGCACCGGTCGAATGGAAGCCCGACAACCCCGATCGAGTTCGAATCCTTTCGATCGACGGAGGCGGCGTCGACGGCATTGTCACTCTGGAGATATTGAAATACCTCGAAGAACAATCCGGCCAGGCGATTTCGAAGCAGTTCGACTTCATTACCGGAACGTCGACCGGCGCGATCATTACGGTCGGTCTGCTGCTGACGGACGGCGACAGAAGCCCGCGATATTCTGCCGATGAGTTGATAACCGCATACACCGATCTCGCTCAAAAGATTTTATACGCGCCTCTATACCATAAGATTTTGACTCTGAATGGCATTTTGGGACCGCGTCTTCTGAATCATGCCAAGATCGTCGTGACGCACGACATATTCGCGGACGCAAGATTTGCTGATCTTAGCCGTCCGGCGCTGGTTCCGGTCTTTTCCCGGAATGTGTCCGGCCTTGAAACGTTTCGCAACTGGACGGACCGCGGGGCCAACATCTTCATCGGTCCACTGGTTGCGGCGGCGACGAGCGCCCCGACCTATTTTCCTGCCGTACAGTTGGAGGGAAATGACAAGCAGGCCGGGCTATATGCCGATGCGGCTCTCATCGTCGACAATCCGGCCCAACTCGCCTTTCTCCATGCGCTGCAACAACATCCGGACGGCGATTTCGTCGTCGTGTCGCTTGGCACGAGGCATATCAGCGATGTCAGTCTGCGTAACGGTGTCAGCGGCGGCGCGCTGGACTGGCTCGGTCCAATTCGCTCGATGATCGCCAACGGCCAAAAGGACCTCAGCACGTCGGCGCTCGACATCCTTCAGACGACCGAGAAGTCATATCACCTCGAGGCGTTCCGAGTTGCCCCCGAAATCCCGTGGGATGCAAGCCAGTTCGATGGCTCGGCGGCCAATATTGCCCGGCTGAGGCGAGTTGCGCGCGATTATATCGCCGATCATCAGGAGGAGTTCGCCAAGATCCTTGAGCTCTTGCAAGACCAACCCGAGCGCGCCGGCGCCGGCGATCGATAGGTCACGCTTCCCTGCCGTCCACACCGTCGATCGAAAGTCGGGCCAGCGCCGCAACTCGCGACGGTGGCGGCTGGCGTCAACTACCGGCTTGCACCGGAATGGCCATTTCTCGCCGGCCTCGCCGGCGCCCTCATCGATCCACAGCCCCCGGGATTATGATACCGCAGGCAGGCAGTGCAGATTGATTTGCGCCCGAACTTCCGCCAAACAATGTTCGTCGGATGTCGCCACGTTCTACGGTTCTCATCGCACGATGTGAGGTGCGAGAGGCGCGAAACCACGGGCCCGCCGACGCAGGACCGCGCGAGGAACGCTCGGCCGAGAGTGTGTCCCAGGATGAACCGGACCTCGCTTGAGACTCAATTGGCACTTGTGGACCGCGGCGTTGCCGAAGCCCACGCCGATGTCGACAGGATGTGGAAGCGGATCGCGGAGCTGCGGCGCAGCGGCCGCGACACGCGCTATGCCGAAGAGACGCTCGCCGGATTGTTAGTCACGCATTCGGTTTGCGAGGCACGCCGCGAGATCATCCTGATCGAACTTGAGCAGGTCTCCGAACAGGTATGATGCTAGCGCGCGCCGCGCTTGCCTTTCATCCTGCGGTAATACGACCACTCGTCGACAACGCGACCGTTGGGCAGCCGGCAGACGCCGTATTGGCCGCGCGGACCATTGCGGATCTCACTTTTGCCACCGCTCTTCACGCGGAACACCGACGCGGGATTGGCGAGCGTCCAGGCCGGCTCCGCAGACATCGCCAGCGTGGCAAGGACAATGACCCCGATTGATCGCCGCATCATATCTTCCATGTCCTATCCTCCGTGTCTGTTCGCTTGCGTTCGCAAGATTAGCATCCGTCCAACATTCGCGACGCACCAATCGGGCGTTTTCGAAATAAGTCACCACTCACTGTTTACGGACAGTGAAGGGTGCCGGGACCTCAATTTAGCTCTATGTGCGACGCAGCATGCCTTCAGATCAAGAAAGGACGTCAGCACTCTGCCCAAAGAACTGATTGGCATATCGGACGCGGGACACTCAAAGGCGTCGCATGTTGACGGAAATTTTGTCCTGCTGCCGGGCTACACAATTTGTTGTGGTGCGATCAGCCGGCAAATTTGCTGAGACTGCCCGGTCTCCGGTTCGGGGTTCGTCGGACATCCCCATGTATCCTGCGGCCGGTTCCATGTCACCAAATGTCGGGGAATAGCCTCATGTCGTTCTCAATGTGTCGAGCTTCCCTTCCAGCGCTCGAAATGGGCCTCAATGCGCTGTCAAAAGTCTTGGACAAGGCGGAAACTTTCGCAGCGTCGAAGAAAATCGACCCGTCAGTCCTGCTCAATACGCGGCTCGCTCCGGACATGTTCTCGCTGGTGCAGCAAGTGCAGGTGGCCACCGACCTTGCCAAGAATGGCGCCGCGCGGCTGGCCGGCGTCGAGCCGCCGCGTTACGAGGACACCGAGACGACGATTCCGCAGCTCAAGGCCCGCATCGCGAAGACCGTCGCCTATCTCAAGACGCTCGATCAGAAGCAGATCGATGCAGCGGTCGACCGTGAGATCGTATTTCCTCTCGGTCCGGCCAACAAAGGTCAGATGACCGGCGGCGACTACCTCAACCACTTTCTGCTGCCAAACGTCTATTTTCACCTCACCGTTGCCTACGCGATCCTGCGCCATTGCGGCGTGGAGCTCGGCAAGCCCGATTTCCTCGGTGAGATCCCGTTGAAACTCGTTTGACGCTAGTTTGGCGGTTCAGACGTCCGCATCATTCTCGCGGCTAGTCAGACATGCGGACTTCTGAACCAAAGCCACACGAGATTCAAAGAGTTGCTAGTGGAGTGGATTTGACATTCGCTACGCCGTTGACCGCAGACTCCCAAAGCGAATGTCAAACCCAAAACTCCACTAGCAGCTTATATTTGCTAGTGGTCCTTTGATTCTAACATTCGCAAAGTCGCCCGCTGAGAAGGGATGCGAATGTTAGAATCGGACCACTAATTGGTGTCCTCGATTCCGAAGTTCGTAAAATGACCGCGCAGCACGATGATACGAACTTCGGAATCGGGACGCTAGTCGCGTCACGCGGGCGCGGAGTTGGCGGCGTTCGCCCGATATTCTCGCGACACCGCCATCAAGCCCCACAGCACGCCGACGATCATGAAGTAGTGCCGCCAATGATCGCTGTCGATGATGATGCTCTCGGCCGCAACGCCGACGAACGCGACATAAACGACATGGTAGATCGGCTGCCATGGCGTCCTGACGAAAACGAATTTCAGGCCGCCGACCAGCGTCACCAGCATGAGCGTCAGGTAAGCCGCGCCTGAGATCCAGCCGCCGGTGATGAACGCGTTGAGATAGGCGTTATGGGGCGCTTCCGGAAACTGGAATTGCAGGGGACCCATCCCGAACGGATAATCGAGCATCATCGAAATCGCGAGGAAGTAGCGGCCGAACCGTCCAGTGTAGCCGGTGTCGTAGCTTTGCGTGAGCGACGCGCGTTCCTGGAACAGGACTGCGACCTGCTCCACAGACAACAGCAGGGCGACAAACGCGGCGGCGGCTACGACGCCCAAGATCGCCACCACGACGATGCGGAAGCGCTCGCTGGCCGACCGGCTGGTCACGAAGGTCACCGCCATCAGGAGGATCGCGCAGAACGCGAACTGGCCCCAGGCGGCACGGGAGAACGACAGGAACAGCCCGCCCATCAGGATGAAAAATAAGATGCTGCCGCCGATGAATTCCGAGCGGCGGCCGGCGAGCATGCGTTGCAGAATGAGCAGCCCGGGCAGCACCAGGAAGGCGGCGAAGACATTCGGATCCTTGAACGTGCCGGTGGCGCGCGAATAGACGACGAACCGTCCGCCGAAGTATCCGAAATAGCCGGCGATCGCGAGTAACGACACTACGACAGCGGCGGCGACGTAGCCGCGGAACAGCCATCGCAGGCGCGCTTCGGTATTGGTCCCCACCATGGCGGCATAGAAGATCGCCGTCAGTGAGAGGAAGGCCGAGACCAGCACCCAAATGACTGACGGCATGTTGCCCGGCACTTCCAAGAGCGACAGCGCGTAACCGAGATTGAGCAGGGTCAAGAGCAGGACGAGGGGCGCGAGGGCTGGCCGCAGCGTCAGGCCGGCGACCGCGAAGATAAACATCGTCGCCAGTCCGACGAATTCATAAGGCCCGGGTTCGATGAAGACAAAGCCGCCAGAAAAGGCCATTAGCCACAGCAGGGCCGCGCGCAGCGATTCCGTGGCGATCCGTGGACCGGTCAGCGTTGCGCCGTCGGCCGCGGCCAATGTGGCCATTAGTAGGCGTTCTCGCTCTTGGCCAGCGCAAACGGCGTCGCCGCCACGATGTAGAGGTCGAACAGCACCGACCAGTTCTCGATGTAGTAGAGATCGTGCTCGACGCGCCCCTGGATCTTCTCCTGCGTGTCGGTTTCGCCGCGCCAGCCGTTGATCTGCGCCCAGCCGGTGATCCCGGGCTTCACCCGGTGACGCGCGAAGTAGCCGTCGACTGCCTCGTCGTAGACGCGGTTCTCCGCCTTGGCGTGAACGGCGTGCGGGCGCGGGCCGACCAGCGAAAGATTACCCTTGAACACCACGTTGAACAATTGCGGGAGTTCATCGATCGAGGTCTTTCGGATGAAGCGTCCGACGCGCGTGACACGCGGATCGTGCTTTTGGACGAGCTTTGCGGCCGTGGCGTCGCACTGGTCAACATACATCGAGCGGAACTTGTAGACCTCGATCAGCTCGTTATTAAAGCCATAGCGCTTCTGCTTGAACAGCACCGGGCCGCGGCTATCGAGCTTGATGGCGATCGCGGTGATCAGCATGATCGGCGACGCCGCGATCAGGATCAGACTGCCGATAATCTTGTCGAACAGCCACTTCATCACGACGTCCCAGTCCGTGATCGGCTTATCGAAGACGTCAAGTACCGGGATGTTGCCGATGTAAGAATAGGCGCGCGGACGGAAGCGCAGCTTGTTCGCGTGTGCCGCGAGGCGGATGTCGACCGGCAGCACCCACAGCTTCTTCAGCATCTGCAGGATGCGCGATTCCGCCGAGATCGGCAGCGAGAAGATCACGAGGTCGACGCGTGTGCGCCGCGCAAATTCCACGAGGTCATCCACTGTGCCAAGCTTGGGAAGTCCGGATACGGCCGTTGGCGCACGCTCGTCGCCGCGATCGTCGAATGCTCCGATGATGCGGATATCGGTGTCGCGCTGTGCCAGGATTGACTCGATCAGCGCAGCACCTTTCTCGTCGGCGCCGACGATGACGGCGCGGCGTTCGAGCCGGCCGTCTTGCGTCCAGCGACGTACCATGAGGAAAAGCGCGCGGCGGAAGATGATCAGCGCGATCAACCCGACGATGTAGAACGAGCCGAGCCAGACGCGCGAGAACTGATCGCCCGTCTTGGCGAAGAACGAGATGCCGATGACGATGAGGAACACGACGGACCAGGCGGCGGCGAGGCGGAAATACTGCTTCTCGTAACCGCGGAAGGCCTGCACCTGGTAGATATCGGCGGCCTGGAACGCCAGCGTTGCAATGGCGGCGATCGCGACGATGGCGAGCGGGTAGTGCCATCCGAATCCGTCGAGTGGGACCACATAGGCGAGATAAACGGCGAGGCCGACCAGCATGACCAGGCCGAATTCGATCAGGCGGACGGTGCCGGCAAGCACGATCGGCGAATAGGAGGAGGGAGTGGGTCGTTCGGCGATCGTTTGCGCGGCCGTCGACAGCGCACGCGGCGCGGCGCTCGCCTTCGGCGGCGCGGCGGCTCCGTCAAGCATTGCTCTGGTTTCGAACTGCAACATACTCGGTCGTACGCAGGGATCGTTTATCCCATCGGCCCACGGTTTTCGCTTACCGGAAAAAGCTCAAGAAATGCTTAGGTCAACAGTCACAATGCCGCAGGAATTTCTTAACCATGCCGGCGCGCCAGCGCCTCGCGGTAGCCGTCGATCACGGCGTCGGTCATCGCATCCACCGAGAACAATGCTTGCAAGCGGGCTTTGAGCCGCAGCGCTGCGGCGTGCCGGGCATTGCGATCTTGCAGTGCGGCGGCGATGGCGCCGGCGAGTGCGACCGGATCGCCCGGAGGGACAAGCTCGCGGGCATCCGGGCCGAAGATTTCGGGGATGCCGCCGACATTGGTGGCGATGACGGGCAGGCCGGCGGCCGCCGCCTCAAGCACGACGTAAGGCAACGATTCCGCACGGGACGGGAGCACGAGCGTGTGGCCGAGCGTGAACGCCGTTCGCGCGGGCTTGGCGCCTACGAAGTGGACTAATCGTCCGAGCTTTTGCTCCGCGACCGCAGACTCGAAACGGCCGCGGTCGGCGCCGTCGCCGACGATCGTGGCGGTCACGCCAGCTCCTTCGCGGGCGAGCCGGGCGATGGCTTCGATCAAGACATCGACACCTTTGAGCATTCGCAATTCGCCGACGAAGACGAGGTCGGTCGCGTCCGGTGCAGGCGTGACTGGCAAGAATTCGGCGTCGGCGACGCCGTTATGCACGACGCGCACCAGCGCGTTCGGGCCGGGGGGGCCGACCTTGGCCGCGAAGGTGTCGCGGCCGTAGTAGCTCTCGAACAGGAAGAGGTCGGTGCGACGTTTCAGCACGTTCTCGGCGGTGAGATAGATCACCCCGGCCGGCGAGCCCCATCGGTAATGCAGGCTGCCGCCGTGCGGCGTGTAAGCGCGCACCGCTCCAGGCGCCCGCGCCAGCCGTGCGTAGGCGCCGCCTTTGGCGCCGTGGCCGTGCAGCACGTCCGCGCTAGTTTCGGCCGCCCGTTGCCCCACGTGGCGGACCGCAGCGATGTCGGCGCCGCCGATGTCGCGCGTCATCGCAACGCGGCTGAGCCCGAGCGCGAGGACCTCGGCGAGGCCGGCGAGCGCCGCGTCTGCACGCTCGTCGCCGCTTGCCGCATCCGCAATGACGCCGACCCGGTGGCCGCGTGCTGCCTGGCCGCGTGCCAGATCGCAGATGTGACGAAACAATCCCCCGACCGGCGCGCGCAGGACATGCAGGATGGTGAGCGCGCCAACCATCAATTCGTTCACACTTTGTTAACGCTGGCGGCGGCGAGCCATTGCGCGCTGATCCGCACGAGTGGCGGCGTCAGCACGATGGCAAGCCCGAATCCGAGCACGCCAAGAACGGCAATCACGATCCGGGTTCGTTTCGACGCAACCATGGTGCTGCGACTACGAATATCCTGCTTCGATCTTGGGATCTGCGCCGCCGCGTTCCTCCCCGATGATCTTGCCGTCCTCGATCCGCACGATGCGATCGGCGAACGGCACTATACGGGGGTCATGAGTGACGACCAACACGCCGCGCCGGCGGTTGCGCGCGATCTCCGCCAGCACCTCCATGATGGCGTGGCCGTTCTCGCTGTCGAGTGCAGCGGTCGGTTCGTCGGCGAGGATCGCCGATGCGTTGCCGACGATGGCGCGTGCGATGGCGACGCGCTGCTGCTCGCCGCCGCTCAGTTCTCGCGGATAAGATGACATCTTGAGCGCGAGCCCGACCGTTGCCAGCGCTTCCTTCGACTTCTGTCGCGCCCGATGCGAGTTCTCGCCGCGTACGTCGAGCGCGAGTCGAACATTGTCGAGCGCCGTCAGCGTGGGAAACAGGTGATACGACTGGAACACGAAGCCGATCTGCTCGCGGCGGATCTTGGCGAGCGCCTCCGGGTCGGCATCGGTCGTTGGCCGGCCGCCGACCCGGACCATGCCGCTCGTCGGCGTCAGCATGCATCCGAGGATCGAGAGCAGGGTGGTCTTGCCGCTTCCCGACGGTCCCATCAGCAGCGTCAATTCGCCGCCGGTGACTGCGAGACTGACGCCCTTGAGTGCCTGCACCTGGGCGGCGCCGTCGCCCAGGAACTTGACGGTGTCGATGGCTTCGATCACCGGCGCGGTCATCGTGTGAACACCATGGCCGGATCGATCCGCATCACCTTCACGATCGCCGAAACCGCGGATAACACGCACATCAGCACGGTGAGCAGGAGCAGGACCGCAGTCATCGTCGGCGTGATGACGACCGGCAACGCAGTGTCCGCGGTCGCGTGCACCACGATCCATCCGATGACGGCCGCGATGGAGAAGCCGATCACTGCGCTCAACAGCGCCTGGAAGATGATGACCTTGTGGATGTATTTGCCCGACGATCCGATCGCGCGCAGGGTCGCAAATTCATTGAGATGATCCTTGGTACTGGAATAAAGCGTCTGCGCGACGATGACAGTCCCGACAATGAGGCCGAGCAGAGCGCCAGCAAATAACGCGGCGCCGGCGCCGGTGCCAAACAGCCAGAAATCGGCACTGCGCTCGCGAAACTCCGCGGTGGTGAGGATTTCAACGTCGGGGAGCTGCGCGCGTAAGCGATCGCGCACGTCGAGCACGTTCGCGCCGTGTGTCACCCGCACCAGGAAGTACGACGCCTTGTTCGCGGCGGTGCCGGTATAGGCGCGCATGCGATCGATCGCGGCAAAGACATAGGGCGTCGTCGTAAACGAGCGGATGCCGTCGGTGATCGCCAGCACCTGCACCTTCTGGTCTCCGATCTCGGCGTATTCACCGATCCGGGTGGTTTCGAGACGATCGAAGTAGAACCGGTCAATGGCGACGGCTCCAGGCATGGCGAGCGCTTCCGGTTTGCCTTCGATCACGTTCCAGGGATGAAGACCTTCGCCGCGCGGGTCGGAGCCGATCATGAAGATCGGCGTGGTGCTGCCCGACGGTGCGCGCCAGTTCGCAAACCCGATCACGAGCGGAGACACCGATGCGACGCCGGCGACAGACAGTGCGCGAAACCGTTCGCGCTCGTCGAGCACGGAGGGATCCTCGAAGGCTTTCGTTCCGCGCGGCACAATCCAGAGATCGGCGGCGGCGTGGTCGATCATGACCGTGATCATGCGCTCGAAGCTCACATAGAGGCCCATCTGCACGGTTACGAGCACGATCGAGAAGACGATACCAATGACGGTCGCGATCAAGCGCAGCCGATCGTGAATCAGGTTTCGAAAAGCGAGTTTGGGGGCGAGCGACATGGCTTCGAGACGACAGGTCTGTGATTGCGGCTAGTGTCCCGATTTCGAAGTTCGTACCATTTCGCAGCGACCGCTTATACGAACTTCGGAATCGAAGGACACTAGCAACTCTTTGAATCTAGTGTGGGTTTGGTTCAGAAGTCCGCATGTCGGACCCGCCGCGAGAATAATGCGGACTTCTGAACCGCCACACTAGCGCGCCTTTGCCAGTGCACGCGGCCCGGCCCCGACGAGGCGCGCGCCGAGCGGAACGCTGCGTAAGGCCGCGACCGTTGCCCAGCTCGACGCAAGCGTGACGCCGAAGACGATTGCAGCCTTCACCATCGCGGGCAGGGGCGCTTTCAATAGCGCATATTGCATCCAGACGACAAACGGGTAGTGCACCAGATACATGCCATAGGCGTTGGCCGACAGGCTGTCGAGCCAACGGTGCCGATTCGTCGCGAAGCGTATACAAACTGCCATCAGGGCAAGGCAGCCGCTCGCACAGCACACGACGAAGCCCACATCGGCGGCAAGCTCAAGCCATAGCGGTGCTGCGCCGCCGCTGCCCATGATCAGCGCGGTCGGCGTCATCCAGAGCGCGAGGCCGGTAACCGCCGCGGCAACGGCAATCGGCCAGCGCCGCGCCAGCGCGCCGTCGGTCGCCAGCAAGCCGCGCTCGAGCCCGTAGGCCCCGACGGCGGCGCCGGCGAAGAAGTAGATCGTGTAGTGCAGCGGGCGACTCCATTGAAATGCAAACGCGCTGTACTGAAACCATGACCATGGCGAGTAGATCAGCGCCATCGGCACGTAAGCCATGGCCGATGCCGCCGTCAGCACAAGAATGAAGCGGGTCGGGTCGGGCCGGGTCGATGCCGCGAGCTTGCCGAGATGATCGCCCCAGCTCGGATAGAGCTTATGCAGCACCGCTGCGATTATGTTCAGGATCAGGAGCTGCCACAAAAACCACTGCGGCCCGCACGGCCAGAACGGCAACGCCAGGAACTGGTGCCAATAATCGGCCACGCTCGGGTCCGGCGTCGTGACGAGATAGACCGGATAGAGCGCGACGGGCATCAGCACGAAGATCGCGGGAATCATCGGCAGAGCGAGCCGCAGCAGCCTGTCGATCAGGAACGTGAAGCTTTGCTTGCGCACAAGGCTCGGCCACGCGAACAGGCCCGACAGGAAGAACATCAGTGACATCAGACCGACATCGTTCCAGGCGCAGAACAGGTCGAAGCCGAACCAGCGCTGGCTGTCGATGATCGGGAAGGCCTGCCAATCGTACGGTGGCGCGTCGAAGCGGGGTGGCTTCGATGGCAGCGAGCCGAGGTAAGCCAGGATCGAGTGGAACCCGAGCACGATCAGGATCACGATTGCGCGCAGGTTGCTGAGCGCCAGGCTGGTCGCTGACATGAGCGTGCAGTCCCCACCCGCAGGGCGCGTCCTCACCGCCGGCTCGCCGGGCGGCCGCCGGCATGAGCTGATTGTAGGCAATTGTCGCGCGAATCTGCGGAGAAATTTTGTGCGTGATAAGACGCATTCATCGCGGAAACTGATTAATGGGCTTCGGCGTTAGCCAAATTCGTGAAACGGCCATATTGTGGGGCGAAGGGGGATTCATAGTAAGATGCACGATCGAAAAACAAAGCATGGAATCACGAACTTGAACGCAAGATTTGCAACATTAGTTTTGGCCGCTGTCGTGGTGTTGTCCGCCGCGACCATGTCCTCGCACGCGCAGGAGCCGACTGCTGCCGGACTTTGGCAGAAGCTCGATGAGGACACCAAGAAGCCCGTGATTTGGTTTCTGTTTGTCGATCGCGGAGGTGTGTTTGAAGGGTACGCCGCCAAGACATTTCCTCAGCCGGGCGAAGATCCAAACCCCATTTGCACGCGCTGCACCGACGACCGCAAGGGTCAACCGATGCTCGGACTTCCTATGATCCGGGGCATGAAGCGGGTGGGTCTCAAATATGAAGGCGGCACCGTGCTCGATCCGCGTGACGGAAAAGTCTACAGCGCAGTCATGACGTTGAGCCCCGACAACCGCACGCTGACTCTGCGCGGCTATCTCGGGTTCCAGTTTTTGGGTAAGGACGACGTCTGGTACCGGGTCCCCGACAGCGGTTTCAAAGAGGTCGACCCGGCGATTCTCGCCAAATACGCGCCTGAGCGTTTGGAGACCAAGAAGGGCAAGGCGAAGGCGCCGCCGCGCTGACGGTTTGTCGCGTTAGTGGCCGGTGCCGAGCCGCAGTCCGGCGCGCAGGAATTTGCGCGGATCGACCGCTTCGCCATTCACACGCGTTTCGTAGTGCAGGTGTGCCCCGGTCGAGCGACCGGTCGATCCCACCTTGCCAACGATGTGGCCGGCTCTCACCCGCTGGCCGACTTTGACGGCGATGTCCGACAGGTGCGCATAGCGCGTCGCTAGCCCGTTCCCGTGATCGATCTCGACCATCTTGCCGTAGCCGCCGTGCCATCCCGCGATCGTGATGCGGCCGTCGGCGGTCGCGCGCGCCGGATCGCCGATGTCGCCCCGAAAATCCATGCCGGTGTGCATTGCTGGCGCGCGGATGAAAGGATCGAGGCGCATGCCGAAGGCGGACGAGATGTCCGGCTCGCCCATGAGCGGGCGGCGTACCGGAACGGATGATAGCGTTTGCGTGAGGCGGTCGACCTGGGCGCGCGCGATACTGACGCGCTGGACGTGATGCTCGAACGCCTCGGCATTTGTCGGCATGCGCGCCCGCACCAGCGGGCCGCCGATACCGCGGGCGCTGACCCGTGCGGCATCGAGCCCGAGATCGGCAAGCACGCCACGGATGCGACGCGCCTTCGCGTCATAGGTTTCTTCCATTGACGCGAGCGATGCGGCCTGACGCGTCTCCACGCGATCAAGCGATGCCTGCAGGCGAGCAATTGCACTCGAAAAATCGCGGCCCGTCATCAAATCCGAAGACCGGTCGTTGACCGGCGAAGGCCGGTTCGGCGCCGAGCGTGTCTGCCCGCGTCCAGTCGAGCGCGTCGATCCGGTCACGATTGAGTCGGGCATCGCCTGGATGGCATTGGCGCGGTTTTCCAGCGCTGACTGTCGCCGCATGATCTGGTCGAGCTTCTGCTCGTATTGCTCCTGATTGAGGAGTTGCCGGCTCGACATGCGATCGATCTGTTGGCGCAGGTCGGCGATGCGATCCTCATAGGCGTATTGCATCTCCGCCTGGCGAGCGACGAGGCCGGTCAGCACGTCGTCGCGGAACGCGAAATAGGTGGCGGTGATGATGCTCCAGGCCGCCATGATCACCAGCGTGCCGACCACGATCCAGAAGGCAATCGGGCCGAGGCGAAGCTGGCGCCCGGCATGGGCCAGCGTGTACCCAGTCCGTGGCGGGGCAGCGGCGGCCGTGGGTTGTGCCCGGTGAGCGGGGGCGGATCGGTATTGAACGCCGGGATATGGCTGAGACAGAACGTGGCGAGACATTGACGCTTCCCCGCCGGCGGTGGTCCGAACACCGGCGTTACCGCGCCAAGTACGCGCCCCGTATGGTTAATTTTTTCCGAACCAGTTGTGGAAAAGTATCCCGGTGGTTGGCGCGCTATTAAAGCGCCTTGGCCGCTGCCAGGACCTCTTCGGCGTGGCCATCGACTCGGACCTTGGGCCAGATGTGGGCGACCTTGCCGTCAGGGCCGATCAGCACCGTCGTGCGGATGATCCCCATGAAGGACTTGCCGTACATGGATTTCTTGCCCCAGGCGCCATAGGCCTCGAGCATCTTGTGCTTCTCATCGGAGAGGAGGCCGACGGTCAGCCTGTGCTTCTTCTTGAACGCTTCTTGGGCCCTGACCGGATCTGCCGAAATTCCGAGCACGTCGGTCTGGGCTCTGGCAAAAGCAGCCCGTAGCTTGGAAAATTCGATGGATTCCCGGGTGCAGCCAGGCGTGTCGGCCCTCGGATAGAAATAGAGGACGAGTTTCCGCCCCTTGAAGTCGGCCAGGGACACGCTCCCGCCGTCGTCGCTCGGAAGGTCGAACGGGGGTGCCTTGGAGCCCTCCTTCAGGGTGCTCATGCCCATGTGCCTTCCTTTCGTCCCTTTCTTCGGATCAATTAAGGGTTAAACGATACGCACGAGACTGCTGACAGATCGCGATTTTCACACGAATCGGCGATCAGCGGCAACAATTCGGGGGCCGCTGCGGGGAGTGCGGCGGGCATCGGCGATCGAGGGGACGCCCAGTCGGGCATGGCGGCGGATCAGCACACGAATCCGGACATCACGGCCCTGCGCAAGCTCGAGGCCAGCGTTCGCGTTGACCTGTTTGAGCAGGCTGCGGCCGCGTGCGGCGAGCGTTGGCAACATTCCGAACTGACCCCCGCGCAACTCGGTCTTTGCTCATGGCGTTTGTCGGCATTGCGCTTCTGGACGCGCTGGCGGCGCGTGTCGATTGTCGCCGGTACGATCGCGGGAGTGGTGCTGGTCGGCCTGATGTCGCTGTGGTGGCGGCTCGGCAGCGGGCCGATCGATTTTGATTTTGCGACGCCCTGGCTCGCAGCGGCGATCGAAGAGAATTTCGGCAACCACCATCGCATCGCGGTCGGCGGCACGCAGCTCGAGCGGGACGCCAGCGGGCGCACGGCGCTGCGCATGCGCGACATCGTGGTGCGTGACGCCCATGGCGAGATCGTCGCAAGCGCGCCTAAGGCGGAAGTCAGTTTCTCCGGCATTGGATTGATGACGGGTCGGGTGCGTGCCAACCGGCTGAGCTTGGTCGGCGCCGAGATGCAGATCCGCATCGAGCCGGACAGCAAAGTCACGGTCTTCGCCGGTACCAACCGGCAGCCGTTCGTGACCGCATCGGCGTCGGAGCCCGCGCTGCGCGCCGGCGTCGTTCCCAATCCTCTAACCCGCGATCGTGTGCCGGCGCCGCAGGCGGCCGGCCGCGATATGATCCCCGATCTCGCGGCGCTGCTCGCGTGGATCGATAGCCTCGGCGCGACCGGTCTCGATGGTCACGACCTGAGCGAACTCGGCCTCAAGAACGGCAATCTCACGCTGTTCGATGAACGCAACGGCAAGCATTGGGAATTCCACGACATCAATCTCAGTCTGACGCGTCCGGGCGGCGGTGGCGTTTCGCTAACAATGAGCTCGGAGGCCGGCGAGCGGCCCTGGCTGTTGCGCGCGACCGTCTCACGCGGCGAGGCCGGTGTCCGCAAGGTCGAGATCGAGACCGAGCGGCTGCCGCTCAAGGACCTGCTGCTGGCGCTGCGGCTCGGCGATGGACAGCACGAAGCCAACATCCCGGTCACGGCCCGCGTACGCGCAGCGATCGGCGACGACGGCATTCCGAGGATGATCGAAGGCCGGATCCAGCTCGACAAGGGATATATCCTCGACCCTGCCGAGCCGCTAGGCCGCATCGACATCGACCGCGCCGATTTTGACCTGCAGTGGGACACCACGCGTCAGGCATTGGTCGCCCCATTTCAGATTTTCTCAGGCGGAAACCGCATCACGCTGTTGGCCCAGCTCACGCCGCCGCGCGAGAGCAGCGCCGGCTGGGCGCTCAAGATCACCGGCGGCACGGCGGTCCTCGCGTCGTCGTCGCGCGATCCGGACGCCCTCGTCCTCAACCGCATCCAGGTGGCCTTGCGGATCGATCACGACAAGCAGCGCATCGACATCGAACAGGGCGAAATCGGCAACGCCGATCTCGGTCTCGCGATCTCCGGCGGTCTCGATTATTCCTCGGGTGAGCCGCGCCTTGCGGTTGGCGTTGCCGGCACGCGCATGTCGGTGGCAGCGATGAAGCGGCTGTGGCCGTCGTTCATCAGCCCGAAGGTTCATGACTGGGTCGCCGACCACCTGGTCAGCGGGACTGTGGAGCGTTTTGTTATCGCAACCAATGCGCCGGTTCCGACGCTCAAGAGCAGCGGCCCGCCGATCCCGGACGATGGGCTTGCGATCGAGATTTCCGGCAATGGCGCCGAGATCCGGCCGGTCGACGGCCTGCCGTCGATCAAGGACGCGGACATGCGTGTGCGGATCACCGGACGCACGGCGTCAGTCACCGTGGGCCGCGGCAATATCGACGTATCGAACGGCCGCCGGCTTGCGATTTCGAACGGTCTGTTCGAGGTGCCGGACCATTACATGGAGGCGCCTGCGTCGCGTGTGCGCTTCCGGGTCGACGGTTCGGTGGCATCCGCCACCGAGCTGCTCAGCCTGGATCGGCTGCGCGACTATGCCGGCTCGCCGATCGATCCCGGAACAAGTCGCGGCACCCTGACCGCGTATGTGACGATGAGCATGCCGCTCAAGCCCGACCTGCCGGCAGGCTCCACGCAATACGCGATGAATCTCGAGGTCAGCAATTTCTCCGCCGAACGCCTGGTCATGGGCCAGAAGGTCGAGGCGGCGGCGTTGCGCGTGCGCGCAGACAACCAAGGTTACGTGCTGCGCGGCGACGTGAAGATCAACGGCATTCCGGCGCTACTCGAGTATCGCAAAGTGCGCGACCAATCCGAGGCGGAGATCCGCGTCGCGGCCACGCTCGACGAGGCCGGTCGCGCGCGGCTCGGCTTCGATCTTGGTGGATACGTCACCGGGCCGGTGCCGACGAAGATCAACGGCCGCGTCCCGCTGGAAAGCGGTGACAGCCGATACTCGGTCGAGGCAGACCTGACGCAAGCGCGCATCGACCGCTTGCTGCCCGGCTGGGTGAAGCCGGCCGGACGGCCGGTGCGCATGTCGTTCATGATGACCAGCGGGCCGCAGTCGAAGCGGTTCGATGATCTCTCGATTGAAGGCTCGGGCCTTTCGGTCAAGGGCATGATCGAGTGCGACGGTTCGGGCGATATCCAGGCAGCGAACCTCACGAGCTTCAATCTGTCGGACGGCGACAAGGCGACGTTGCGGGCCGAGCGCGGCCCCGACGGCGCGCTGCGGGTGACCGTGCGCGGCGATGTCTATGACGGGCGCGGATTCATCAAGTCGTCGATGTCGGGCTCAGGCCCGGCGCGAGCGAAGAATGCGAAGCTCAAGGATATCGACGTCGATGTCCGGCTCGGCACGGTCGCCGGCTTCCACGGCGAGACTTTGCGTAGCCTCGACCTCAAGATGTCGCGCCGCAACGGCAGCATCATGAGCTTCACGCTCGCCGCGAGGCTCGGGCGCGATACGCCGCTCTCCGGCGACCTGCGCGGTCGCGCCGGTGGCCGCAACGTCATCTTCATCGAGACCAAGGACGCCGGCGCGATGTTCCGCTTCAGCGACACCTATCCGAAGATTTTCGGCGGTGAGATGTGGATGGCGATGGAACCGCCGACCGCCTCCAACGCTCCGCAGGACGGCATCCTCAACATCCGCGACTTCACCGTGCGCGGCGAGCAGACGCTCGATCGCGTCGCCTCCGGCAATGCGGACATGCCGGGCGCGCGATCTTCCAACCGGGGCGTCGAATTCTCGCAGATGCGCGTCGAATTCACCCGCACCCACGGACGCTTCGCGATCCGCGAAGGCGTCGTGCGTGGTCAGACGATCGGAGCGACCGCGGAAGGCTATATCGACTATACGCGGGAGGAGGTCCGCATGCGCGGCACCTTCGTGCCCTTCTTCGGGCTCAACAACATGTTCGGGCAAATTCCGGTGTTCGGCCTGTTCCTCGGCGGTGGCAGCAACGAGGGGCTTGTCGGTCTTACCTACGAAGTCGTCGGTCCGCCGGGCGCGCCAGTGCTGCGCGTCAATCCGATCTCGGTCGTGGCGCCTGGATTGATCCGCAAGTTCTTCGAATTCCCGGGTGGCAGCGGCGCGCGCGTGCAGGGTTTTGGCGAGAGCTTACGTTAGCGTGGCGGTTCAGAAGTCCGCATCATTCTCGCAGCGAGTTCGACATGCGGACTTCTGAACCAAGCCACACTAGATTCAAGGAGTTGTTAGTGTCCTTCGATTCCGAAGTTCGTATAAGCGGCCGCTGCGAAATAGTACGAACTTCGGAATCGAGACACTAGCGCCGACGCTCAATTTCACACCGGCTTTAGCAGCACGTGGCGCTTGCGTCCGAGCGACAGCTTGATGACGCCTTCGGGCGTGAGCTGCGATTGCGTCAGCGCCATCTTCTCGTCGGTCACGGCGACGTCGTTGACGCGGATGCCGCCGCCCTTGATCTGGCGGCGCGCGTCGCCGTTCGAGGTGACGAGCCCGGCTTTGACGAAGGCGGCGAGTACGCTCAAACCGGGATCGAGCTCGGTGCGCGCAATTTCGATTGTCGGGAGCGTCTGCGCCAGCGCACCTTCCTCGAAGGTGCGCCGTGCGGTTTCGGCGGCGGCATCGGCGGCTGCGCGGCCGTGGATCATCGCGGTCGCTTCCGTCGCGAGGATCTTCTTCGCCTCGTTGATGTCCTGGCCTTTCAGCGCTGCGAGACGTCCGATCTCGTCGAGGGGCATTACCGTGAGCAACTTGAGCAGTCGCACCACGTCGGCGTCGTCGGTGTTGCGCAGATATTGCCAATAGTCGTAGGGGCTCACCATGTCGGCATTGAGCCATACCGCACCGGCAGCCGTCTTGCCCATCTTGGCCCCGGACGATGTGGTGAGCAGCGGGCAGGTGAGCGCATAGAGCTGCGGCGTGCCCATGCGCCGGCCGAGGTCGATACCCGAGACGATATTGCCCCACTGGTCGGAGGCACCCATCTGCAGGACGCAGCCGTAACGCTTGTTGAGTTCAACGAAGTCGTAGGCCTGCAGGATCATGTAGTTGAATTCTAGGAAGGACAGTTCTTGCTCGCGATCGAGCCGGGTCTTGACCGAGTCGAAGCTCAGCATCCGATTGATCGAGAAATGGCGACCGACGTCTCGCAGGAAATCGATATAGTTCAACGAATTCAGCCAGTCCGCATTGTTGGCCATCACGGCGTCGCCGGGCCCTTCGCCGAATTTTAGGAATTTCGCGAAGACGGCGCGAATGCCCCTAAGATTTTCATTGATGATTTGGTCGGTCAGGATTCGGCGGGTTTCGTCCTTGCCGGAAGGATCGCCCACGCGCGTCGTGCCGCCACCCATCAGCGCGATCGGCCGATGGCCCGTCTGCTGCAGCCAGTAGAGCAGCATGATCACCATCAGATTGCCAATATGAAGCGACGGCGCGGTGCAGTCGAAACCGATATAGGCGGTGATCTTTGAGCTGCGCGCGAGCGCGTCCAGCGCCTCGGGTTCGGAGACCTGGTGAATGAACCCGCGGCTCGCGAGGACATCCAAGAGTTCTGATTTGTAGGCGCTCATATTGCGGACTTGTCGTTTCTGAGAGCCGGTGGTGTAACAGGTCCGGCTCGGGATTCAAACGAGGTTCACCGTGTCGGTAGTCTCTGCCATTGGCCTGATGAGCGGCACATCCTATGACGGCGTCGATGTGGCGCTCATCAATTCCAATGGGGAGGCCGTCGGGCGCCTCGGTCCCACCGGCTACCGCGCTTATAGCGACGCGGAACGTGCGGTCCTGCGGCGGGCGATCGCCGCGGCCGGCAACCTTTGCGACCGCCATCAACGGCCCGAGCCGCTCGCGGAGGCGGAGGCGCTATTGACCGCCGTGCATGCCGAGGCAGTCGAGTCCTACCTGGCGGCGAATGGTATCACCGCCGCTGACGTGGCGGTCATCGGATTCCACGGCCAGACCGTGCTGCACCAACCCGATCGTCGCCTGACCGTGCAACTCGGCAACGGCGAGGAGCTGGCGAGCCGGCTCGGTATTCCCGTCGTCTATGATTTCCGCGCAGCCGATATCGCTGCCGGCGGGGAGGGCGCACCGTTGGTGCCGGTCTATCATCGCGCCATGGTGCGGATGCTCGATCGGCCGCAGCCGGTCGGCATGCTCAATCTCGGCGGCGTCGCCAATCTGACCTATATCGACGGCGACGATCTGGTGGCCTTCGACGTCGGGCCGGGCAACGCGCTGATCGATGATTTCATGCGCCTGCGCACCGGCGAGCCATGCGATGCCGACGGCTCCAAGGCAGCCGCCGGCACTGTCGACGTGCAGGCGGTCGCACGCGTGCTGGCGCATCCTTATTTTGCGCGGCGTCCGCCGAAGTCGCTCGACCGCAACGAATTCCGGAACTGGGTTGCGGAGGAGGGGCTCCTCGCAAGAAAGAGCATCGAGGACGGCGCCGCGACGCTGACCGCGATCACCGCCGCAGCGATTGCAGCGTCCCGCGCGCTGCTGCCGCGTCCGCCGGCGTGCTGGATTGCGGCCGGCGGCGGCACGCGTAATCCCACCTTGATGCGGATGCTCGCCGAGCGATTGGCGCCGGCCGAGGTGGAGACCGCCAACGACGTCGGTTGGTCGGCCGACGCGCTCGAGGCCCAGGCCTTCGCTTATCTCGCGGTGCGAAGCCTGCGCGGGTTGCCGCTTACCTTTCCGGGCACGACTGGCGTGCCCGCGCCGCTCACCGGGGGGGTGCTGGCACGGCCGGGGTGATCGCGCGCAGCGGGTTGAGCAGAGAGCGCGCAGCGCCGCATTGAACCAACGCGAATGCCCCGACAGGGCGCCTTCGTCCCTCGCCGCAAGGCACGTCCTGTGGTTGTGTTGCCATATTGTAAACCGAGTTTTGCCGAGATTGCGACAAATTAGACACACGCCCGGCTGCCGACCCGTGTAGTATGACCCTACCGCAACCTGCACGGCAGTGGGCTGTGCAGCAAGCGGAGGGGATAGGGGGTGTAATGCGCGTCATCGCAATCCTGCTCACGTGCTTCGCATTGGCCGGGTGCGCGTCTGCCACCCGCGGGTGGACAGAACAGATATCCATCGCGTCGTCGCCGTCCGGCGCACGTGCGACGGTGACCGGGAGCGAGAATCACACCTGTGTCACGCCGTGTGCGATTCAGGTGAATCGCAACTCCGACCTCCAGGTCACATTTGAAATGACCGGGTTCGAGCCCGAGTTGGTCGTGTTGACCAAAGAGATTGCCACCACCGGCGCCGCTGGTTTCGCTGGCAATATTCTGCTGGGCGGCATCATTGGCATGGGGGTCGACGCCGTAAGCGGCGCTCCCCTGGATCACAAACCAAACCCGGTGATGGTGACGTTGCGTCCGCTCGCCAGACCTGCCGAACCACTGGGACGGCAACGGCCGAAGCGCGGCAGTCCCACATCGTGATTTGGCCGTGTCGTGATTAGTTGATCAGCGTCGTTGGTGCGCCGAGCTCGCTCTTGCTCGACCGGTTTTCGGCACGGCGGAGTTACGTCGACGCTGGAACGACCGCGTCTTGCAGCCGCGTCGGTCTTTTTGATCTACGGCATCATCATCACGCCGCGCATGGACAGCGGGGTTCCGAGCAGGGCTATCGCCGACCGATCCAGGATCAGCCAGCCCAGCAGGAGACGCCGAAGAACCGCCGCCCGTCGACTCGAATGTCCCGCCCGCATCAGAGCCGCAGAAAAGGTAAGCATCGCTCGCCGGTGGCGTGGGCTTCAGGCTGCGCGGCGTGCCGAACCAGCTACGCCGCCGGCTTGCGCTCGGGCGTCTTGAGGCGCTTGTCGAGATAGGCGCTGATCGACTGCATCAGCGGCTCGATCTTGCCATCGAAGAAATGGTTAGCGCCCGGCACGACCTTCTGGTCAATGATGATGCCCTTCTGGGTCTTGAGCTTCTCGACCAGGCCGGAGACGTCCTTGTAGGGGACGACCGCATCCTTGTCGCCGTGGATGATCAGCCCCGAGGACGGGCAGGGGGCGAGGAACGAGAAGTCGTAGAGATTCGCCGGCGGGGCGATCGAGATAAAGCCCTCGATCTCAGGGCGCCGCATCAGAAGCTGCATGCCGATCCATGCGCCGAACGAGAAACCGGCGATCCAGCACGAGCGCGCCTCGGGGTTGATCGACTGCGCCCAATCGAGTGCCGACGCCGAATCCGACAACTCGCCGGAGCCATGGTCGAAGGAGCCCTGGCTCCGTCCGACGCCGCGGAAGTTGAACCGCAGCACCGAGAAACCCCGATGCACAAACTGATAGTACATCTGATAGATGATCTGATGGTTCATCGTGCCGCCGAACTGCGGATGCGGATGCAGCACGATGGCGATCGGTGCGTTTTTCTGGCGTGCCGGGTGGTAGCGGCCTTCGAGCCGACCCGCCGGGCCGGTGAAGATGATTTCGGGCATTGCGTCCTCGGTCTGGGTAACGGGCAAACCGGCCGACGCCCTGCTTGCGCTTTTGAGCATGATCTGGTCCCGAAAACCGGATTTCCACTTTTCGGGATCATGCTCCGGGCGCGCTTGACGGAACCGGTCGGCACGCGTAAGTATTTAGAACCATTCTAATTTTTGGCAAGGCGGCACCGGACTGGTTGTCTCAAGTGCCCGTGCCAGGCGGTCGCGGCAGGCGCTTTTTAGCACGAGTGCAGGGACAAAGAGCAAGTGTTTCAGAAGCGTTTGGGTGTTCCCGCCTTTCGCGGTAATTCCCCAAGGAAAGCCGCAAGGTTAGTCGCCGCACCAAGACCGGAAACCATGACGGAACGGGCCTATCTCGACTGGAATGCAACCGCGCCCCTGCGCCCGCAGGCGCGCGCCGCCATGGTTGCGGCCATGGAGACTGTCGGGAACCCGTCGTCGGTGCATACCGAGGGTCGCGCGGCGCGGCAGATCCTTGACGAGGCCCGGGAGCGGGTGGCGGCAGCGGTGGGGGCGGAGCCGCGCGACGTGATCTTCACCTCCGGCGGTTCGGAAGCGAATGCGCTCGCGCTCAGCCGGAGCATCGAGCATTTGGGCGCCCCTTGCGCTGTGGCGATTGCCTCCGACATCGAGCACGTCTCGGTGCTGGCGGGCGGCGATTTCGAGACCGTCGAACGGTTCGGTGCGGGTCGCGACGGCGTGGCCTCGATGGATGACCTGCAGGCGTGCCTGAGGGCGGGCTCTGCGAGGGGCGCCAAGCCGCTGGTCGCCTTGATGCTGGCCAACAACGAGACCGGCGTGATCCAGTCTGTCCGCGAAGCGGCCGAGCTCGTGCACGGCGCGGGCGGCCTGCTGCATGTCGACGCGGTGCAGGCGCTTGGAAAGATATCCCTCGATATCAAGGAATTGGGGGCGGACCTTTTGGCCATTTCGGCGCACAAGGTCGGCGGACCCATGGGTGTCGGTGCGCTGATCGTCGGCAGCGAGGGGGTGCATGTGCGCGGCTCCCGTTTCGGCGGCGGGCAGGAGCGCAGCCGGCGCGGCGGGACGGAGAATGTGGCCGGCATTGCCGGCTTTGGCGCCGCCTTGCTGGAATCCACCCGCGACCTCGATGGCGAGGCGCAGCGGCTTTCGGGCCTGCGGGCGCGGCTGGAAAGCGGGCTCAAGGCGATCTGGCCGCAGACCATCATCTTCGGCGAGAGGGCACCCCGCGTGGCCAATACGCTGCAGTTCGCCGTGCCCGGGATCAAGGCGCAGATCGCCCTGATGGCGCTTGACCTCGATGGAATCGCGGTTTCTTCCGGCTCCGCCTGCTCGTCCGGAACCATGAAATTCTCGGAGGTCGTCCGGAGCATGGGTTATGAGCTTGAGGTGGCCGAAAGCGCGGTCCGCGTGAGCATGGGGTGGACCACGACCGAGGCCGAAATCGATTGTTTTCTCGATGCTTGGAGAAAGCTGTCGCAATCACTACTTAAGAGACGAGAAATCGCTGCTTAAACCACCGTTCGAAAGGTAGCTCGCACACGCGGACGACCATAGAACCGACCGATCCAACCCGCGGTCCTTGAAACCGCAGCGGAGGGAAGAATGCCGGCCGTACAAGAGACGGTGGACCAGGTCCGCCGCATCGACGTTGACCAATACAAGTACGGGTTCGAGACGCTGATCGAATCCGACAAGGCCCCCAGGGGCCTGAACGACGACGTCATCCGCTTCATCTCGGCGAAGAAGAACGAGCCGCAATGGATGCTCGATTGGCGGCTCGAGGCCTATCGGCGCTGGCAGACCATGCGCGAACCGACCTGGGCGAAGGTTCACTACCCGCCGATCGACTATCAGGACCTCTATTACTACTCGGCTCCCAAGAAGAAGGACGGGCCGAAGTCGCTTGACGAGATCGACCCGGAGATCCTTGAGACCTACCGCAAGCTCGGCATCCCGCTGCGCGAGCAGGAGGTATTGCTCGGTGTGCAGCGTCCGGCCGGCGATGACGCCGACGGCGAGGGCCAAACCAACGGCAAGAGGGTGGCGGTCGACGCGGTCTTCGATTCGGTCTCGGTCGCGACCACCTTCAAGGAGGAGCTCGGCAAGGCGGGCGTCCTGTTCATGCCGATCTCCGAGGCGCTGCAGGAGCATCCCGAGCTGGTGAAGAAGTATCTCGGCACGGTTGTGCCGGTCACCGACAACTTCTTCGCCACCCTCAACTCGGCGGTGTTTTCCGACGGCTCGTTCGTCTATGTGCCGCCGGGTGTGCGCTGCCCGATGGAGCTCTCGACCTACTTCCGCATCAACGAGCGCAACACCGGGCAGTTCGAGCGCACGCTGATCATCGCCGACAAGGGCAGCTATGTCAGTTATCTCGAAGGCTGCACGGCGCCCTCGCGCGACGAGAACCAGCTGCATGCCGCGGTGGTCGAGCTGATCGCGCTCGACGATGCCGAGATCAAATACTCGACCATCCAGAACTGGTACCCGGGCGACAGGGAAGGCAAGGGCGGCGTCTACAACTTCGTCACCAAGCGTGGCGACTGTCGCGGCGCGCGCTCGAAGATCTCCTGGACCCAGCTCGAGACCGGCTCGGCGATTACCTGGAAGTATCCGAGCTGCATCTTGCGTGGCGATGACTCGCGCGGCGAGTTCTATTCGATCGCGATCTCGAACGGTCACCAGCAGGTCGATTCAGGCACCAAGATGCTGCATCTCGGCAAGAACACGATCAGCCGGATCATCTCGAAGGGCATCGCCGCCGGCAAATCGCAGAACACGTATCGGGGACTTGTGAGCGCACATCGCAAGGCCAAGAACGCGCGCAACTTCACCAATTGCGACTCGCTCCTGATCGGCGAGAAGTGCGGCGCCCACACGGTGCCCTATATCGAGGCGAAGAATTCCTCCGCCGTGATCGAGCACGAAGCGACCACCTCGAAGATCTCCGAGGACACGCTGTTCTACTGCATGCAGCGCGGGCTCTCGCAAGAGGAGGCGGTGGCGCTGGTGGTCAACGGCTTCGTCAAGGACGTGCTGCAGACGCTGCCGATGGAGTTCGCAGTCGAGGCGCAGAAGCTGATCTCGGTCAGCTTGGAAGGCTCAGTTGGTTAGTACGCCGAAGAGCTCGATAGGACTACCTTTCAATGGCTTTGCTTGAAATCAAGAACCTGCACGTCGAGGTCGACGGCAAACAGATTCTCAACGGGCTTAGCCTGGCCGTCGAGAAGGGCCAGATCGCAGCCATCATGGGCCCGAACGGCTCCGGCAAGTCGACGCTCGCGCATGTGCTCGCGGGTAAGGCTGACTATGAGGTGACCAGCGGGCAGGTGTTGTTCAACGGCGAGGATTTGCTTGCGATGTCGCCTGACGAACGCGCCGCCAAAGGCATGTTCCTCGCGTTCCAGTATCCGCTGGAGATTCCGGGTGTCGCCACCATGACCTTCCTGCGCACGGCGCTCAATGCGCAGCGCAAGAAGCGCGGCGAGGAGGAGCTGTCGCCGCCCGACTTCAACCGGCGCGTTTTCGATGTCGCTGCGAAGCTCGAGATCGACCGGGACATGCTTCGGCGCGGCGTCAATGTCGGCTTCTCCGGCGGCGAGAAAAAGCGCAACGAGGTGCTGCAGATGGCGCTGCTGGAGCCGAAGCTGTGCGTGCTCGACGAGACCGACTCGGGCCTCGATATCGACGCGCTCAAGGTGGTGGCGGAGGGCGTCAACCGGCTGCGCTCGCCCGAACGCTCGTTCGTGCTCATCACGCACTATCAGCGGCTCCTCAACTACATCATCCCGGACGTGGTGCATGTGCTCTCGCGCGGCCGCATCGCGCGCTCGGGCGGCAAGGAACTGGCGCACGAGCTCGAAGCGCGGGGCTACGCGCAATACCAGGAAGAGTTAGCGTCATGAACGCCGAGATTCGGCCGATCAAGACCGCGGCTGAAACGACGTTGAGCACGGCATTCGCGTCGGCGAAAGGCCGTCTACCTGGGCTCGCTGCACTGCGCGAATCTGAATTCAAGCGATTCGAGACAGCGGGCCTGCCGCACCGGCGGGTCGAGGAATGGAAATATACCGACCTCCGCGCACTGATGCGCGACGCGAAGCCGTTGGCGGCGCCGCCCGGCGCGGACGCGAAGGTGCGCGCCAAGGATGCTGGCGCGGCGCTGGCGGCCGTCGAAGGCCGGCGCATCGTCCTGGTCGACGGCGCGTTCGTACCTGAATTGTCGGATTTTGCCGGGCTTGAGGGCGGACTCACCATCCGGTCGATGGCTGAGGCGCTGGCGGCCGGCGATGCGGCGGTCGCCGAGCGACTCGGCCGGATCGTCCCGACCGATAACGTTGCAGTCGCGCTCAACACCGCATTCATGGGAGACGGCGTCGTCATCGAGGTGGCTGCCGGCGCGGCACTGACGCGGCCGCTGCATCTCGTGTTCTTCAATTCCGGTGGCGCTCCGGCTTCGGTGTTCACCCGCTCGCTCGCCGTGATCGGCAAGGGCGCGCGGGCGATGCTGATCGAGAGTCACGAGGGCACGCCCGGCAGCGACTATCAGGTCAACACCGCGCTTGAAATCGAAGTCGGCGACGAGGCGCATGTCGATCACATCAAAATCACCGGCGAGGGCGCAGGCTCCCTGCATGTCTCGAGCCTGATGGCTGCGGTCGGCGCGCACGCGCGGTTCAACGAATTCCTGTTTACCACTGGGGCTGCGGTCGTTCGCAATCAAATGTTCATCCATTTCAAGGGCGAGGGGACGGTTGCCGGCATCCGCGGGGCGACGCTGTTGAACGGGCGTCAGCATGCGGACACGACGCTGGTCGCCGATCACACCGCCGGCGCCTGCATCAGCCGCGAGGTGTTCAAGACGGTGCTCGATGGCGAAAGCCGCGGCGTGTTCCAGGGCAAGATCATCGTGCAGTCGCATGCGCAGAAGACTGATGCCAAGATGGCCGCCCTTGCGCTGCTGCTGTCGGAGGAGGCCGAGGCCGACAGCAAGCCCGAGCTCGAGATCTTTGCCGACGACGTCCAGTGCGGCCACGGCGCTACCACCGGCGCGCTCGACGATGACCTGCTGTTCTACCTGCATGCGCGCGGCATTCCTCCCAAAGAGGCCGAGGCGCTGATGATCCAGGCCTTCGTCGGTGAAGCCATTGAGGGCATCGAGCATGCCGGGCTGCGCGACACGCTGCTCGAACACGTCGCCGCTTGGCTCAAGACGCGGAGGTGATGCATGCATCCCGCCGTCGCCAATGGCAGCTATGACGTCAACCGCATCCGCGAGGATTTTCCAATTCTCGGCATGCAGGTCTACGGCAAGCCGCTCATCTATCTCGACAATGCGGCGTCGGCGCAGAAGCCGACGGCGGTGCTCGACCGCATCCAGCACGCCTACACCGCTGAATACTCCAACGTGCATCGCGGGCTGCACTATCTGGCCAACACCGCGACCGAGGCCTATGAGGGCGCGCGCGAGAAGGTGCGCGGCTTCCTCAATGCCGGCCGCCCCGAGGAGATCATCTTCACCCGCAACGCCACCGAGGCGATCAATCTGGTCGCCTATACCTTCGGCCGCGAGCGCCTGAAGGAGAGCGACGAGATCGTCATTTCGATCATGGAGCATCACTCCAACATCGTACCGTGGCATTTCCTGCGCGAGCGCCAGGGCGCGGTGATCAAGTGGGCGCCGGTTGACGACGATGGCAACTTCTTGATCGACGAGTTCGAGAAGCTGCTCACTCCGCGCACCAAGATGGTCGCGCTCACCCACATGTCGAATGCACTCGGCACCATCGTGCCAGTGAAAGAGGCGGTGAAACTCGCGCACGCGCGCGGCATTCCGGTGCTGATCGACGGCAGCCAGGCGGCGGTGCATCTCGATGTCGATGTCGCCGACATCGGCTGCGATTTCTATGTGTTCACCGGGCATAAGCTCTATGGGCCGTCCGGAGTCGGCGTGCTCTACGGCAAATACGATCTCCTCGCTGCGATGCCGCCGTTCAACGGCGGCGGCGAAATGATCCGCGAGGTGTTCGAGGATCGCGTCATCTATGGCGAGCCGCCGCACAAGTTCGAGGCCGGCACGCCCTCGATCGTGCAGGCGATCGGCCTTGGCGCCGCCATCGACTATGTCGACTCGATCGGCAAGGCGCGCATCCGTGCGCACGAGACCGAGCTGCTCAACTATGCGACCGATCGGCTGCGCGGGATTAACTCGCTGCGCATCATCGGTAACGCAAAGGACAAGGGCGCGATCATCTCGTTCGAGGTGAAGGGCGCGCATCCGCACGACATCGCCACCATCATCGACCGTTCGGGCGTCGCGGTCCGCGCCGGTACCCATTGCGTGATGCCGCTGTTGGCGCGTTTCGGCGTCACCGCCACCTGCCGCGCCTCGTTCGCTCTGTACAACACCAAGGCGGAGGTCGACCGCCTCGCCGAGGCCTTGATCAAGGCGCAAGATTTTTTCGCATGAACGGGTTTTCGCATGAGTGACCAGGACGAAACCAAGACGGCAGCGGTTGACGCCACGCAGCCTGCGGCGACAGACGCGCCACCGACATCCGGCAGCGCGCTGCCGGAGGCAGAGATCGCACGGCTGACCGACGAGATCGTTGCCGGCCTGAAGACCGTCTACGATCCGGAGATTCCGGCCGACATCTACGAGCTTGGACTGATCTACCGGATCGACATCTCGGACGACCGCGAGGTGACCATCGACATGACACTTACCACGCCGAACTGTCCGGCGGCGCAGGAGCTTCCGGTGATGGTCGAAAATGCGGTGTCGAGCGTGCCCGGCGTCGGGCAGGCCAAGGTGAACATCGTGTGGGACCCGCCGTGGGATCCGAGCCGGATGTCCGACGAGGCTCGAACGGTTCTCAACATGTGGTGAGTTGCATGCGAGCATTGCGATGCCCACATTGGCGTATGAGCGGCAAATGAGTCATGCTCACCTCGTGTTCGTAGTTGCAACCAGTGGTTCGACTGATTGGAATTGGAATAGCTAAGAACACCGATCCTTGAGAGCGACAACGGGAGCCGAAGGAACAATGGCCACGCCTCGACCGAGACCGCAGGTGGTCCGTCTGACGGACGCCGCCGCCGACCGCATCAAATACGTGATGGCGAACGCGACGAAGCCGGTGCTTGGCGTGCGCGTCGGCGTCAAGAACGGCGGCTGCGCCGGCATGACCTATACGATGGAATACGCGGAAGAAGTTGGCAAAGCCGACGAGGTAGTCGAGGACAAGGGCGTGCGCGTCCTGATCGATCCCAAGGCGGTGTTGTTCCTGCTCGGAACCGAGATGGACTACAAAAGCGACAAGATGTCGGCGCAGTTCGTCTTCAACAATCCGAACCAGACATCGGCTTGCGGCTGCGGCGAATCCGTGCAGCTCACGCCGGGTGGCGCGGCCGCGCCGTCCGCCTAATTCTTTGGTCTGAAACAGTTGAATGTAACTCTGTATCTGTCACCCTGAGGCGCCCGAGCCATAAGCGCGTTTACGCGCGTCACGCACTTATGGCTCGCACCTCAGGATGACGGGTCCATGTCGGCCGATCAGATAGAGCGTCTCCGGAATAAACGCGTGGCTCCCGACGACATCGTCGAGCTGTTTTCATCCTTCGGCCCGGTCACGGTGCGCCGCATGTTTGGCGGCGCCGGCATCTATGCCGATGGCACGATGTTCGGCCTCGTCGCGGACGGCGTCATCTATCTCAAGACCGGTGAAAGCAACGCCACGATGTTCGAACGCGAACAGCTTGCGCCGTTCACGTTCTCGAAGCGCACGGGCGAGCATGTTGTGACGTCCTACCGGCGCATGCCGGACAGGCTTTACGACGACCCCGACGAACTCGCGATCTGGGCACGCGCTGCCTTGGCGGCGGCTCATAACCCGAAGGTGCGCGGCAAGACCACGGTGAAAAACAAGACCACGGTGAAAAACAAGGCCACGGTGAAAAAGCGGCGGGAAAAAGCGAAGCCGTCACGCGCCAAAACAACGAAGCGGCGCTGATCAGGCGACCTTGGGCTTGGCCGGAGTGACGATCTGGGTCTCGCCGACCACCTGATTGCGGCCATTGCGCTTGGCGGCATAAAGGCAGGCATCGGCCCGTTCAATCAGGGCCTGGGGTGTGTCGTCGGCGCGCAGCGCGGCCACGCCCACCGAGATCGTGACGCGGCCGAGATGTTCGCCGGTCGAGCGTTTCATCAACTCCTTGGCTGTGACCGAGCGCCGGATGTGATCAGCGACGATGATCGCGGAGCTTAAAGCGGTGTGGGGCATCACGATCGCGAATTCCTCGCCGCCGTAGCGCGCGGCGATGTCCTGGCCCTTCACGTTCTGCTTGATCGACAATGCGACCAGGCGGAGCACCTGATCGCCGGTGAGGTGGCCGAAGGTATCGTTGAACTTCTTGAAATGGTCGACGTCCATCAGCAGCAGTGAAAGGCGCTCGTTGCTCGCGCGGGCTTCAGCGATCGCCCGCAGCAGCGCGTCATCGAACGACTTGCGGTTGGCGAGCGTCGTCAATGGATCGATCAGGCTCTCGGTGCGGACGGCATCGAGGTGCTCCTGCAACTGGTCGATTTCCTGCTTGGAGGCCGAGAGGCGCGCTTCCAGCGTCTGATTGTTCTGCTGCATTTCCGCAGTCGCCTGCACCAGGCTCTCGACGATCGTGCGCACGGTCGGGTCGTCTGCGTCAGCGCCGAGCTTCTGCGAAACATTGGTGAGGTTCTCGGTGTAGCTCGATGCCGTGCCGGCGGCGGTGCCGATCATCGCCATCACCTGTTCGATCTCGTCCATCACCTTGGAGCCGACGCAGTCGATGCGGTCGGTGAACCGGCTCGGCGAGATGTAGGTTTCGTAGATGCGGTCGACGTCGGCTTCACCGAGCGTGCCGTTGCGTGACAGCGTTTCGTTGATGGTCTGGTTCAGCAATGGATTGTAGCCGGTCGCGTACGTGTACCAGATTTCGAAATGGCGGGGCGACGCCGGCTGCCGCAGGGCCTTGATCTGACCAAGTGCAATTTCCGCGAACGCCATTGTGCGTTCGTGTTCGTCGGAAGGGATGGTCATACCTTGCTCCGGCCGCTAGCAAGGGCGCCGCGGCCTACCCCGATTCGGTCGAATGAGCTAAGCGGTGTCGTGCCCCGCTGTGCGCCCAGATTATTTCACAGCGGTGAATAGGGGGTAAACGATGAAGCCTATTGAGCAACAACGATCGTTGTTGCGATCAGGCTTTCACGCGAACCGGGCGCAACAGAAATGCGGGAAGGTGAGAATCGCTGAACGATTCGGCTTCCTGCGCCGGCTTTGATGGACGTCGCTCGCGCGCATCGTCCAACAGGGTCACCGGAGCCGGTGGCGCCTCGCGCGGCTTGGCCGGGGCCGGCTTGCGGCCGCGCTGACCGCGATTGCCACGGCTGCTGCGGTCGCCACGCCGGGGACGTTCGCGTGTCTCCACCGGCTCAGTCTCGCCTGCGTGGGGCGGCTCGCCCATCCAGGCAATGCTCTGTCCGATCAGCTTCTCGATCGCCGCCACCGATTTGGAATCGCTGGAACTGACGATGGTGATGGCGGTACCGCTCTTGCCGGCGCGGCCGGTGCGGCCGATCCGGTGCACGTAGTCGTCGGCGTGGTGCGGCACGTCGAAATTGAAGACGTGGCTGACGTCCGGAATGTCGAGCCCACGGGCCGCCACGTCGGAGGCGATCAGGAGCTTGACGTCGCCCTTGCGAAAGGAATCGAGCGCAGCGGTCCGGGCCGATTGGTCCAAATCACCGTGCAGCGCGGCGGCCGAGAATTCGTGACGCAACAGCGAACGGTGGAGCTGGGCGACTTCGGTCTTGCGGTTGCAGAAGATGATGGCGTTCTTGAAGCTATCGGACGAACGGATCAGGTTCCGCAGAATCTCACGCTTCTCGTGCGGCTTGCTTCCGCTCTTCACGAGCAGTTGGGTGGTGTTCGCAACAGTGGTTGCCGGGCGGGAAACCTCGACCTTGATCGGGTTGTGCAGGAACTGGCCGGTGACGCGCTGGATCTCCGGCGGCATGGTGGCCGTGAAGAACAGCGTCTGGCGCGTGAACGGCACCAGCTTGCAGATGCGCTCGATGTCGGGAATGAAGCCCATGTCGAGCATGCGGTCGGCTTCGTCGATGACGAGGAGCTCAACGCCTGTCAGGAGCAGGCGCCCGCGCTCGAAATGATCAAGCAGCCGGCCCGGCGTCGCGATCAGCACGTCGACGCCGCGCATCAGCTTCATGTCCTGGTCGTCGAACGAGACGCCACCGATGATCAGCGCAACGTTGAGCTTCTGCTTGGCGCCGTATTTGATGAAGCTCTCCTCGACCTGCGCCGCGAGCTCGCGCGTGGGTTCGAGAATGAGCGTGCGCGGCATGCGTGCCCGCGCTCTGCCTGTTTCAAGCATCGTCAGCATCGGCAGCGTGAAGGCGGCGGTCTTGCCGGTGCCGGTCTGCGCAATGCCAAGCACGTCGCGGCGCGTGAGGACGTGGGGAATTGCTTGCTCTTGAATGGGAGTAGGGGCGGGGTAACCGGCTGCTTTAACTGCAGCGAGAACCTTGTCGGACAAACCAAGTTTGGAAAAGGGCATATAACCTCGAGTCAAAGCCGTTCGCTGCTGGCCCGCGCCGGCGAACGAACAACTGGCTAAGTTGACGCGGGAAGGAAGGGTCGAATCTTGTCGGACCGTTCGCCCGAGAACATAAGGGCGACGGCGCGAAAGTCAATCCTTTCGCAGTGCAATAAGTGCCGTAAATGCTTAAATTTTCGCTGTTTGCGGCGTGGAATGGCGTTCAAGTCGTTCCCGCTGATGTCCCTTTCCGGCGGCGGTGGCATGGCCTATCAGGCGCACCGGGATTTGCGCGGAGGGTGACGGATGCGAACGCAGGTGGGGATCGTGGGCGCCGGACCGGCCGGGCTGATGCTGTCGCATCTCCTTCACCTTGAAGGCATTGACTCGATCATCCTCGAGAATCGCAGCCGCTCCTACATCGAAGGCCGCATCCGCGCCGGACTGATCGAGCACTGGGCGCGCGACGTCCTGATCGAGACCGGCGTCGGCGAGCGCCTGCAGCGGGAGAGCCTGTTCCACCACGGCGTCAACTTCTGCTTCGACGGCGCGCTGCACCACATCGATTTCCAGAAGCTGGTCGGGAAGGGCGTCACCGTCTATGGCCAGCAAGAGGTGATCAAGGATCTGGTCGCGCGCCGCCTCGCCGATGGCGGGCAAATCCTGTTCGACGTCTCCGATGTCGCCGTCCACGATCTGACGGGAAGCTCCCCTCGCATCAGTTTCAACCACGGTGACAAGGCGCAGGAGATCGCCTGCGACTTCATCGGCGGCTGCGACGGCTTCCATGGGGTCTGCCGGCCGAGCATTCCGGACGGCGTGCTCACCACTTACGACCGCGAGTATCCCTTCGGCTGGGTCGGCATCCTGTCGGAGTCTCCGCCGGCCGACGACGAGTTGATCTATGCCTATCACGAGCGCGGCTTCGCGCTTTACACCATGCGCTCGCCGTCGCTGGCGCGTCTTTACGTCCAGTGCGCCTATGATGACAACATCGCGAACTGGCCGGATCGTCGCATCTGGGACTAATTGCACGCGCGCCTTGGCGGGACACGCTCGCTGAAGGAGGGGAAGATCGTCGACAAGCTCCTGACCGCCATGCACTCATTCGTGGTCGAGCCGATGCAACACGGCCGGCTGTTCCTCGCCGGCGATTCTGCGCACATCCAGCCGCCGACCGGCGCCAAGGGCATGAACCTCGCGCTGGCCGACGTCGTCGTGCTTGCGCGGGCGATCACGGCCCACGTGCGCTCCGGCCGCACCGATCTGCTGGAGCGCTATTCGCAGACCTGTCTGCGGCGCGTCTGGAAGGCGCAGCGGTTCTCGTGGTGGATGACGCAAATGTTCCACCTGCACCCGGACGACAACGCGTTCGACCGCAAGCGGCAGTTGGGCGAGCTTTCATACGTCGTAAGCTCGGAAGCCGCCGCGACTTCGCTCGCGGAGAATTATGTCGGCCTGCCGGTGGAGACGTGAGCCCCCGCGGGGCTCTCTCCTCCGCTTTCTGCCGCATAAGCGGCCACGGCGTCGGGACACCAGTCCCTATTCCTGCAGCGCCGCCCGGAGCGGGCGGTTGAACGCCAGGATGATGACACCGGCCAGGCCGGCCACGCAGGCGATCATCAGGAAGAACGCGGACTTGTCCATGACGGTCCAGAAGCTGCCGAGCCAGCCGCCGACTAAATTGCCGACGAAGCTGGTCAAGAACCATGCGCCCATCATCATCGATACCACGCGTCCGGGCGAGACTTTTGATACCAGCGAAAGGCCGATCGGCGAGAGATAGAGCTCGCCGATGGTGATGACGACGAAATAGCCGAACAGCCACATCCAGCTTGCCTGCGGCGCGCCATCGGACTGCCAGACCGCGCCGAGCATGATCAAATTGGCGAGCGTCACGCCGAAGCAGCCGATCGCCATCTTGGTGACCGTCGAAGGCTCGGTGCCGCGCGCCGCCTGCCGCGCCCACAGCATGAGCACGAACGGCGTGAACGCGAAGATCATGAACGGGTTGAACGACTGGAACCAGGTCACCGGGATCTCGCCGTGCCAGACCAGGAGATCAATGTGTCGGTCGGTGTAAGTGTCGGCCCAGAGCGGGACCGTGTTGCCCTGTTGCTCATAGGTCGCCCAAAACAGGCTGACCGGCAGGAACAGGACGAGCAGCGCCAGAATGGAGCGCCACTCCGACCGGCCAAGCCCCCGGCGATCGTGGCCCGGTATCATCACCCGGTCGCGCTCATCGGCTGGCAACAACGGCGCGGCGTAGAGATAGACCATGAGCCCGATGGTCATGCCGACGCCGGCGGCGGCAAAACCGTAGTGCCAGCCGACGCCTTCGCCAAGCGTCCCGCAGACCAGCGGGGCGAGGAAGGCGCCGAGATTGATGCCGACGTAGAAAATCGAATAGGCGCGGTCGCGGCGCGGGTCACCGGGTGCATAGAGTGCGCCGATTTGCGTCGAGATGTTGGGTTTGAACGCGCCGTTGCCGAAAATCAGGACGAGAAGCGCAAGCAGGAACAGCGGCTCGAACGCCATCATGAAGTGGCCGATCGCCATCAGTGAGGCGCCGAGCACGACGGTGCGGCGCTGGCCGAGCCAGCGGTCGGCGAGCATCCCGCCGAGCAGCGGCGTGAGATAAACGAGCGCGGTGTAGAGGCCATAGATGTGTGAGGCGAACGGCTGGGTTGCGAGCGGGCCGAAGATGGATTCGTAGAATCTGCGGAGCGCGCCGAGCCCGATGACGGTGTCGGCGTTCTCCGGCAGCAGGACGAATTTCACCATGTAGAGGACGAGCAGGGAGCGCATCCCGTAATAGGAGAAGCGCTCCCACATCTCGGTGGTGAACAGGAAGGTCAGGCCGCGCGGGTGTCCGAAGAGCTGGCCCTGTTCGGCCGGTCGTTCGGTATCGGAGATCGCCATCGCGCTATCCTGCCTGCCGGGATCGTCTTGGCGCCGCGTCGTTGCGGTCAGCGGCCGATGGCCGCCTTCGCCTTCCTGATCACGGACGGCGGATAGCTCGCGAATTCGGCAAGCAGACGGCCAACTTCATCCGGCGTTGCGATGTCGATGTCGAGATTTAATTTCTTCGCGTCGGCGAGGAATTCCGGATCTTTCATGGTGGCCAGGAAGGCGGTGCGCAGTGCGGCAAGGCGATCCTTGGGCACATTCGGTGAAACGGCGAACGGCCGGCCGAGGACCGTCTGCTTGAAATGGAATTCCAGGACCTTCCGGTCATCGTCCGCCTTCACGAAATCGAAGACGTTGGGAACCGGGCCGAACTCGTCGGTGACCTTGGGTCCCATCTGCAGGAACAGCTTGAGGCGTCCGGCCTGCACGTCGGGCAGCCATTGCGCCTTGATCGAGGACACGAACAGGCCGCAAGCGCCTTGCACCTCGCCGCGTTGCATCGCCAGGTTGACCTGCTTCTGGCCTTGATAGCCGGAGATGACGCGGAAGTTGGCGCCGATAACGTTCTTCAAGACGAGCGGGTGCTGATGGCTGATCGCGGCCGGACCAGTTGAGCCGAAGATCACCTCCTTGCTGCCTGGACTCAGCATCTCCGCGAAGGTTGTTGGCATTCCCGGCGACTGCCAGATGCCGCAGAACGAGATGTCCTGGTTCATGCTGCCGAGCCAGCCGAACTTGGTGACGTCGAATTTCGCCTGCTCGTTGCCCATCATCGGCTCGACCGCAGTCGAGGCGGAGATCAACGCGACGTCGACGGGGTCGCGGGCAGTGAGATTGTAGACGTAGTTGGCGGCGCGTAGCGACCCCGCGCCTGGCATGTTCTTCGGCACGACGTTCGGATTGCCGGGGATAAAGCGGCCGAAGTGGCGGGCGAGCGCGCGTCCGTAGGTGTCGTAGCCGCCGCCGGGCCCGTAGCCGATCTGGATCGAAACGGTCTCGCCGCGAAAATCGGCCTGCGCCAAGTCGGCCTGCGCCATGCCGGGTGCGACATAGAGCGGCAGCGCGGCGGCGCCGCACATCCCGCAAAGGAACGTGCCCAGGAAGCGGCTGGCAAGCGTCATGGCAGTCTGGTGTCCCACATCGGAAGTTGATTCGATGCTATCTGTATTTTAAGAGCGCTGGTAGACTGAACCAATTGTCTGCCACGCGACCAGAGAACGCAGGTTTGGGAGGATAATGTCCATGCAATCGATCAGATTTTCCCGCATCGTAGCGGGTGCCGCCATAGCGCTTGCTGTCGCCGCAGGCCTTGCCCCGGCGCAGGCGCAAGGTGAGGCAGCGGACTATCCCAACAAGCCGATCCGCCTGATCGTCCCGTTCGCGGCGGGCGGTGGCAACGATATTTTTGCGCGCCTGATCGGCGCCAAAGTATCCGAATATCTCGGCCAGCAACTGGTGATCGAAAATCGGCCGGCGGCCGGCGGCCGGCCGTCGGCTTCGTTTGTCATTAATCAGCCAGCCGATGGCTACACGCTCTTCATCGCCGCAAGTGGTGTGATGTCGGTCGCTTCGGCGGTCTATCCAAAGCTCGCCTATCACCCGACCAAGGACTTCACCCCGCTCACGATGATCGCGAACTTCCCGTTGATCGTGGTCGGCCAAGTCCAAAATCCTGCGAAGACGGTGGCGGAACTTGTCGCCTATGCCAAGGCCAACCCTGACAAGGCGAATTACGGAACGACATCGCCAGCCTTCATCATTTCGACCGAGTTGCTTAAGCTCAAGACGGGCATGCCCGGTGTCGGCATCCCGCTCAAGAGCAGCGCCGAAATGATCCTGTGCGTGATGCAGCAGAATTGCCTGCTTGCGATCTCGGACGGCCCGCCGGCGATTCCTCAGATCAAGTCCGGGAAGGTGCGTGCACTGGCGGTGACCGGCGCCGAGCGTTCGCCGGAGCTGCCGAATGTGCCAAGCATGGCGGAGGCGGGCTATCCCGAGGTCAATACCAAGCTGTGGTCGGGCTTCTTCGTGTCAGCGAAAACACCGCGGCCGATCGCGGCGAAGCTCGAAGCAGCGTTACGCCGCGCCATCGCGGATCCCGGTGTGAAAGCGAAGCTCAAGGAAATGGCAGTGACCCCCGGAGGCGGCACCGGGGAGGAATTCCGCAAAATGATCGACGCTGACATTCAGAACTACGTGTCGGTGGTCAAAGCCGCGAACCTGAAGTTCGAATAACGAAGGCTGCCACCGGGAAGCCGGTCTACGGTTTCCTGAACCTAATCGATTGTCATCGCCGGGCTTGACCCGGCGATCAATCTTCTTTGCAAAATGGATGGACGCGCGGGTCAAGTGCATCCCCCGCGCGCGCGATGCGGCGCCAGCATTGCGCTTGTTTTTTGTGCCTCTTGACAGGCAACTAAAAAGTTGCATATTGAACCTATGGATTTCGATCCGGTCTTTCGGGCTTTGGCGGATGCGAGCCGCCGCGACCTGCTCGATCGGCTTTTCGAGAAGAACGGCCAGACCTTGAGCGAGCTCTGCGAGGGGCTCGATATGTCACGCCAGGCGGTGACCAAGCATCTGGTGATTTTGGAGGAGGCCAACCTCGTGGCGACGCTGTGGCGCGGACGGGAGAAGCTGCACTACCTCAACCCGGCGCCGATCCACGACATCGCCGAACGCTGGTTGCGCAAATACGAACGCGGGCGGCTGCGCGTCCTATCCGAATTGAAGAAAATCCTGGAGGCAGACGATGAGTGAGTCGAAGTTTGTGTACGTCACCTACATCCGCACCACACCGGAGAAGCTCTGGCGCGCGCTCACCGCGGGAGAATTCACCCGGCGATATTGGGCCGGCACCTGGCAGGATTGCACCTGGCAGAAGGGCGCAGGCTGGAGACTGATGATCCCTGACGGCCGCGTCGGCGACGCCGGCGAGGTCCTGGAAATTGATCCACCGCGGCGGCTGGTGCTGTCCTGGCAAAACCAGTTCATTCCGGACCTGAAAGCGGAAGGCCCGTCGCGCGCGACCTTCGAGCTCGAGCACGAGGGCGACATGGTGAAGCTCACCATCGTCCACGAGATGGACAAGCTCGGCTCGAAATTCATCGAGCAGGTGTCTGGTGGCTGGCCACTCATCCTCGCGAGCCTCAAGAGCCTGTTGGAGACCGGCGAGTCGCTGGAGGCCACGCGCAAATGGCCGGAGGGGATGTAGTCAGTTGGAGCCCCGTAGCCCGGATTGAGCGAAGCGAAATCCGGGATAATCTCTTGCCATGGTACGGTATCGGCGAAACTTCGTCGCGGGCGGAATGTACTTCTTTACGCTGACGCTCGATGATCGAAAGTCGAGCGCGCTGGTCGATCACGTTGATGCCTTGCGGGCTGCGGTTCGGGCGACGCGCCGATCACTACCCTTTACGATCGACGCGATCGTTGTGCTGCCCGACCATTTGCACATCGTCATGACATTGCCGTCACAAAATGTCGATTTCTCCAGCAGGTTGGGATTGATCAAACGCCGATTTACGACGGCCGCCGCGAAATCAGGTGTAACCATCGCCCGCCATCGCAACGGCGAATACGCGCTGTGGCAGCGCCGCAGGATTGGGCGGGAGACTTGGGACAAGATTAGGGGAAGCTTTGGGGAGCGCGCCGGCTAGTCCCGGATTTCGCTGGCGCTCAATCCGGGCTACGACGACTACGCGAGTTCCTCTCACACGTCCAACAAATCATCGCTGGCAAATTCCGCGCGCTCCTGGATGAATTCGAACCGCGCCTCCGGCTTGTTGCCCATCAGGCGCTCGACCGAGCGGTCGGTGGCCTTGCGGTCGTCCTCCACCACATTGACCCGAAGCAGCGTGCGCTTCTTCGGGTCCATGGTCGTTTCCTTGAGCTGCGCCGCCATCATCTCGCCCAGCCCCTTGAAGCGGCCGACCTCGACCTTGGCGTTGGCATGGAATTCCTTCTTCAGGATTTCCGCCTTGTGCTTGTCGTCGCGTGCGTAGAAAATCTTGCCGCCGTGCGAGAGGCGATAGAGCGGCGGCACCGCGAGATAGAGGTGGCCGTTCTCGATCAGCTTCGGCATCTGCCGGTAGAAGAATGTGATCAAGAGCGACGCGATATGCGCGCCGTCGACGTCGGCGTCGGTCATCACGATCACGCGGCCGTAGCGCAAGTCCTGCTCGCGGAAGTGCGTGCCGGTCCCGCAGCCGAGCGCCTGTACGAGGTCTGAGAGCTGCTGGTTCTGCGCGAGCTTGTCGCGGCCGGCGGAGGCGACGTTGAGGATTTTTCCTCGCAGCGGCAGGATCGCTTGTGTTGCGCGGTCGCGCGCCTGCTTGGCGGAACCGCCGGCCGAGTCGCCTTCGACGATGAATATCTCTGCGCCGTCGGCGGCAGTCAGCGTGCAATCGGCAAGTTTGCCGGGCAGGCGGAGCTTCTTTACTGCGGATTTGCGGGATATCTCCTTTTCATGCCGGCGGCGGATGCGCTCGTCCGCGCGCTCGACCACGAAATCGAGAAGCTTGTTGGCCTGCACCTGATTGGCCGCGAGCCAGTGATCGAACGGGTCCTTGATCGCGTTCTCGACGATGCGCGTGGCCTCATTGGTGGAGAGGCGGTCCTTGGTCTGGCCCTGGAACTCGGGCTCGCGGATGAACACCGAGAGCATGCAGGCCGCGCCTGCCATCACGTCGTCGCCCGTAATTGAAGCGGCGCGCTTGCCCTGGTTGGTGCGCTCGGCGTGATCCTTGATGCCTTTGGTGAGTGCGCTCCGCAGTCCGGACTCGTGGGTGCCGCCATCCGGTGTTGGAATGGTGTTGCAATAGGACGACAGGAACGGATCGAAATCGGCCACGAAGCCCACCGCCCATTCGACCGTGCCGTGCCCACCTTTTTTCTCCGACTTGCCGGAAAAAATGTCGGGGTGCACCAGCGTCGCGCCGTCGATGGTCTCCTTAAGATAGTCCTCGAGACCATTCTCGAAGTGGAAAGTTGCTTCTGCCGGCACATCTTCGGCGGTGCCGATGAGCGCGGGGTCGCAATGCCAGCGGATCTCGACGCCGCCGAACAGGTAAGCCTTGGCGCGCGTCATCTTGAACAGGCGCAACGGATTGAACTCCGCCTTGGCGCCGAAGATCTCGGGGTCGGGCCTGAAGCGCACCTTGGTGCCGCGGCGGTTATTGACCTTGCCGAGCTTCTGCAGGCCGCGCTTCGGCTTGCCGCGCACATAGGCCTGCGCATAGAGCTGGCCGCCGCGGGCGACTTCGACCTCCAGGCGCTCCGACAGCGCGTTGGTGACCGATATGCCGACGCCGTGCAGGCCACCTGTGGTGTCGTACGCATCAGAGCCGAATTTTCCGCCCGCGTGCAGCGTGGTCATGATCACTTCGAGCGCGGACTTGTTCTTGAATTTCGGATGCGGGTCGACCGGGATACCGCGGCCGTTGTCGGTCACGGTGACGAAGCCATCCTTCTCGAGCTCGACCTTGATGAAATTGGCGTGGCCGCCCAGGACCTCGTCCATGGCGTTATCGATGGCCTCCGCGAACAGGTGGTGCATCGCCTTTTCGTCGGTGCCGCCGATATACATGCCGGGGCGACGCCGCACTGGCTCGAGCCCTTCCAGCACCTCGATATGGCGCGCGGTATAGCCGCCCTCGGCCCCGGCCGTGGGACGTGCGGCGCGCGTGGGCTTGCCCCGGCCGGGCGCGGAACGCGCGGCCGGTGCGTCGAAAAGGTCGCGGGTGGCGGGTTTCTTTGCTGCTTTTGCCATACAGGTTCCAACTCGAAACGAATCAACCGTCTCAACTATGCCATGCCAGTGTGGCAGTTCAGAAGTGCGCATTATCCTCGCGGCGAGTCGCACATCTGAACCAAAGCCACACTAGATTCAAAGAGTTGCTAGTATCTTTTCGATTCCGAAGGCCGCTATTCGGGAGACAATAGCGGCCGGATCGTGATCTTCGAGCGGATCTGGCGGGACTGGTCATGAAGGGGGCCGCGGGGCTAAATGCCCGCTCCCGCCAGGACCGCCCGCCAAATGTTCGAAGCCATCGAAAGCTACGCCGACGTCATCATCGAATTCGTAAGGGCGCATCAGGGATGGGCGCCGCTGGTGGTCTTTCTCCTCGCGTTCGGGGAATCGCTCGCCTTCATTTCGCTGCTATTGCCAGCCTGGGCGGCGCTGCTCGGCATCGGCGCGCTGATCATGGCCGGCGGAATTAGCTTTTGGCCGATCTGGGTCGCCGCGTCGCTCGGCGCTGCCTTCGGCGACTGGCTGTCTTATTGGATCGGCCAGAAGCTCGAGCACACGGTGCAACACATCTGGCCGTTGTCGCGACATCCCGACCTGATCCCGAAGGGCGAAGCCTTCATGAAAAAATGGGGCGCGCTCGGCATTTTCATCGGGCGCTTCTTCGGGCCGCTGCGCGCGTCGGTTCCGCTCATCGCCGGCATTTTCGAGATGCCGTTCTGGCGCTTCCAGATCGCAAATTTTACATCGGCCTTTGTGTGGGCGGCGGTGCTGCTTACGGTCGGCGACGTCGCCGGCAAAGCCATCAGGTGGCTGTGGGGCGGCTAGACCATGATCCGATTCGACTGAATCGGATCATGGTCTAGCTTCCTGCTTTGAGCATGATCTTTTCCGAAAACCGGTTCCACTTTTCGGGATCATGCTCTAGGATTTCGATCTAGCAACCGCCGGCGTCATCATCATGTCCGGATGACCCGCACAATGTCCCGTCTCGATCTCCGGATGGAGGGACACAAATGCGATCGGCCTGCCGAACCGGTGTTCTGTTCATCGCCATCATGACGCCCGCCATGTTAGATAGTTATCCGGCGGCCGCTGTCGACCCCCTCGATCTTGCGGCCCCGTGCAGTGTTTTCGATGCTGCGCCATGCACGCCGTCCTTTTGCGGCGTGTTCGAGCCCTGGCCGTGTATCCCATCGTTACCCTCGATCGGACAGGGCTTGCGCGTGACCATTGCCAGTCGGATCACCGAAGGTGGAAGCGCTCCGAAAGGACCGGTCAATTCCCTTCGAGAGCTCTACGCGGCGCTGCGCGCATGTTGGGAACCGCCACCATTGCAAGAGGTGTCCCATGGGATGCAAATGTCAGTGCGCTTCAGCTTCAAGCGGACCGGCGAGATCGTCGCCCCTCCGCGGGTGACCTATACCAGCAGCGACGCCGACCCTGAGACGAGGCGCATCTATGGCCGAGCCATTGATGCGGCGCTCGAGCGCTGCACGCCGATGCCGTTCAGCGAAAAGATGGGCGCTGCCATCGCCGGGCGGCCGATCTCCATCCGCTTCATCGACAATCGGAAGCCGCAAAGTCCGCGACTCTGAACGCTACTGCCGGAGCTGCCGGATCATCGCGCCGACGATGTTCGAATAATCGTCGGTCCACACGCGCTGACGCGGATTAGGCCGCTGCAATTCCCAGTATTGCGACTTGGCCAGCGGGCCAAAATCCTCATCCTTGCGTGCGCTGATGGTCACCGTGCCGAGGAACTTGTAGTCGTTGTCGTCCTCGACGACGTCGCCGCTCTCGCTGACGCGCGTGACCATATCATTCGCCGCCGCGATGCCGGTCACCACCGACGCGAGCTCGAGATGCCGGTTCGAGATGTGGATCAGCACGATGCCGTTCGGCGACAGCTTGCTCTTGTAGATCGCCATCGCTTCTTTGGTCAGCAGGTGGATCGGGATCGCATCGGACGTGAACGCATCGACGACGATCAGGTCGTAGCTGCCGTCAGGGGCGTCGGTGAGCGTCAGACGTGCGTCGCCCATGACGATCGGCACGTCCTGTCCGCATTCCTTGAGGAAGGTGAACATGCCCATGTCGCGTGAGAGCCGGACCATGAGCGGATCGATCTCGTAATACACGGCTTTGTCGCCGGGCTGCGAGCGGCAGATCAGGCTGCCGGTACCGAGCCCGATCACGGCGTAGCTCATGGGGCCGCCACCCTTCACCGTGCGGGCGGCATCCATGCCCTGCGCGATGGCGGAGCCGTCGTAGTAGTACATGGTCGGAGCGGGACGTCCGGTGACCGGGTTGCCCTGGTTGTCGCGAATGCGTTGTCCGCCGTGCAGCGTGGTGCCGTGCGAGAGCGTGCGGAAACGGCCGTTCGATGTCTCGTTGACCTTCATCACGCCGAAGAAGCTGCGCAGCGTCAGCGTGCTGCTGCCCTCGACCACGTAATGGTGAGCGAGCAGTACGGTCGCGATGATGGCGGCGAACGGGACGGGATGGCGCCAGAACAGCACGGTCAATATCAGCAGGCCGCCAAGCATCGCGTTGTAGGTCGCGAGATCGATGTCCTGCTCGAACTGCCGGAACAGGAACAGGCCGATCACCGCAAGGATGATCGAGCCGAAGACGAGGATCTGCTGCCAGGTGGTCTTCGGCCACTCCAGGCCTGGACGGCACAGCACTGCAAGCGTGATCAGGATCGGATATTCCGCGATCCAGTTGAACACATGAGGCGAGACGAGGCCGGCCGAGATGCCACCGACCACGCCCCCAAACGACATCCACATGTAGAACGACGTCAGATAGCGCGGGGCTGGCCGCCGCGATGCAAGTTCGCCGTGGCACATCAGCGTGATGACAAAGAACACAGCGAGGTGGACCGCCATCACGCCGACAATGAGCCGGATCGGCTCGTAAACGATGACCGCCACCAGCGCCAGGATGAAGACCGGTTGAATCTCGACCACCAGCCAATGCGGAATGATTGGCTGGCGTGAGAACACGATGACGAAGGTGAGGAGATAGAGCGCGAGCGGGATCACCCAGAGCAGCGGAACGGCGGCGACGTCGGTCGAGATATGCGCAGTGACCGCGACCAGAAGCCCTGATGGTACGGCCGCCAGGAACACCCAGCGTACGATACTGCCCCAGGTCGGCGGCGCCGATTCTTCCGTCTTCGTTGTCGACGTGACGGGCGCTGCGGCCGGTGCGTGGTCGGGCGAGTGCCACAAGAGATAGCCACAACCCGCGATCAAAAGCATAAGGATGATGAATCCGGTCGCCCACAACCATGTCTGGGTGGTGAGCGAAATCATGGGCTCGATCACGATGGGATAGGACAGCAGCGCAAGGAAGCTGCCGATATTGCTCGCCGCATACAGAAAATAGGGATCGTTCGCCGACGGATGATCGGTGCGCGCGAACCACGCTTGCAGCAAAGGCGCGTTGGCGGCGAGCGCGAAGAAGGGCGGTCCGATCGAGACCGCGAACAGACCGAGCAGCCAGAATGATTCCCCGACCTCAGGCGGCCGGCCCCAGTTCGCCGCGATCGACAACGGCAGCCAGAAGCAGGCGATCACCAGCAGGCCGAGGTGGATGATGACCGAGCGGCGGCCCGGCGCGTAGTGCGTCAACAGATGAGCGTAGCCGTAGCCCGCGAGCAGCGCGGCCTGGAAGAACACCATCGCTACGGACCACACCGCCGGTGCACCACCGAGCCGCGGCAGCACGAGCTTGGTGAACATCGGCTGCACCGCAAACAACAGCGCCGCACTCAGGAAGATCGACGCCGTAAAGACCACCAGAAGCTGGGTTATCCGCGCGGCGTAATCTTGGGTAGCGGGAGTCGAGGAGAGATCGGAATTGGTCATGATTATTCACTTATCCGCCGCGGCGCGGGCGCTGGCAAGCCGGGAATAGCCGTCAAGTCCGCTGTTTGACGCTACGACGCCCCGGTACTGTGGTAGCCCATCCTATGTCAGGCAAGGTCTACTTCCAGGCCGACGTCACCAACCTGCCGATCTTTGTGCGCAATCCGGATTGGCACCTGATGTTCGATCAGGACACCAAGATGGCGGAAGCGACTCGGCGCAAGGTCTAGACATGCCGGTCGCAGAGAAGCAGAGAAAATGATGGTGCAGGGCTTCCACGATCTCTTCCCGGCGCTCGCTTATATCGAGAAGATCGGATCGGGCTACCGCGAGATACCGGTGCCATGAGCCTGGTGCTTTAATCGGTCATCATCAGTCATCACTGCAAATCATGAAAAGCCGCCGCCAGGTGGTCTTCTCTCTGCCGATTGGCAGGACTTGCGGTATTCGGTACGGCTTCCACGGGCGGCGGCCCACTCACCGGCAATCGCCTGCTTGCACGCGGTGAATCGTCACCGTAGCATCCCTTCGAAGCCACATCAGATGGGTTCATTGGGAGGGAAGCGCGATGCGAAAGCCGTTTCATGACGGCGATGCCGTCAATGCATTAATCGACGCCGCCTATTTCGGGCGCATCAGCCGCCGCTCATTCATCAAGGGGCTTGTTGCCGCCGGCTTCACTGTAGCCGCGGCGCGCGACATGGCTGAGCAGGCGGCGCACGCGCAGTCGAACCAAGCCGCGCGGATCGCAAATCTCAAGAACGAATACGACTTCATCATCGTTGGCGCCGGCGCCTCCGGCTGTGTTCTGGCGCAACGGCTTTCGCAGGATGGCCGCGCCAGCGTGTTGGTGATTGAAGGCGGCGGCACCAATCTCGACCAGGACAAGATTCGCGATCCGCGCGTCTATGCGCGCAATTTCGGCACCGACACGGACTGGGGCTACAAGTCCACGCCGCAAAAACACCTCAACAACCGCGTGATCGTTGCACCGGTCGGCAAGATCATCGGCGGCGGCTCGAGCATCAACGCCACAGTTTGGCTTAAAGGCGACAAAGCCGACTACGACCAATGGGAGGCGGCGGCCGGACCAAACTGGTCCTTCAATCACATCGTCCGCAACTTCAAGAAGGTCGAGCGCTACGCTGGTGGCGAGAGCGTAATCCGTGGCGGCGAGGGCATGATCGCAACGCGCAAGCCCGCAGTCGACCATCCGGCGACGCGCGCCTTCATCGAGTCGGCGGTCGGTCTCGGTAAGAAGGAAGAGCTCGACGTCAACGATGTCGCGAGCTTGACCAACATCGTCGGCCAGCAGGACATCAATGTGACGGCCGATATGCGCCGCATCTCGGCCGCACACGCGTATCTCTTGCCGGCACTGTCGCGCGGCAACCTCACGCTGCTGCCGGCCACGACGGTCACGCGACTCGATATCGCCGGCGAAGATTGCCGCGGCGTTATTGCAACGGTGGACGGTCAGGAGCGGCGCTTCTCCGCCGTGCGCGAGGTGATCGTGTGCGCCGGCGGTCTGCAGTCGCCAAAGTTGTTGATGCTTTCTGGCATTGGCCCGGCCGATCATCTGCGCCAGTTCGGCATTGCCGTGGTGAAGGACGCGCCGCAGGTCGGTGCCAACCTGCACGATCACATGCTGGTGCGGCTCGTGTTCGCGACCAAGGTGCCGATGGCGCCGCCGGTGGACACCGGGCATGCCGGCATCACCTATCATCGCAGCAGTTCATCGCTGGCGGGTCCGAATATCCAGATTTTTGGCCGCTTGAATGCGCCCAATGTCCCGAACTTGCCGTCCGATCACGGATACCTGACCATGCCAGGTCTGATGAAGCCGGCGAGCCGCGGCACCGTCCGGCTCGCGTCGGCCGATCCGTCGGCGCCTCTCATGGTCGATCCCAATTACTTCGCCGAGCAGGCGGATGTCGATGCCTATGTCGCGAGCGTCGAACTCGCGACGGCGATCGGCAACGGCAAGGGCTTCGACGGAATCCGCAAGGAGCAGGTGAGTATTCCGGGCGCGGGAAGGGCGCAGATCATCGACTACATCCGCGCCAATGCCGCAACCTATTTCCACTTCGTCGGTACCTGTGCGATGGGTAGTGCGCTGACCGCACCGGTTGACGAAGACCTGCGCGTGCGCGGCGTCCGTCGCCTGCGTGTCGCTGACGCTTCGGTGATGCCGGTGATCCCATGCTGCAACACTCACGCGCCGACGCTGTCGCTCGCGGAGCGAGCAGCCGAACTCGTTCTGGCCGCGCGCGCGGTCGGTAGTGCAAACTGACGATGTGCCTGCCCCCAGGGAGGACGACATGACCGAAGTCACTCGCCGCGACGCCATCGCGGCCGCAGCAGCAACGACGTTGGCCTCGATGGGCGTAAGCGCTCCCGCAGGTGCAGCGCCGCCGGCAGCCGGGCGCCGCGCGCCTGGCTGGTACCGCTACACGGTCGGCGATATGGAGGTGACCGTTGTGACCGATGGCGCGCGCTCGTTCGACCTGACGCCGTCTTACGTGACCAACGCGCCCATCGAGGAAGTAAGGAAGGCCCTTGAAGCGGCCTACATGCCTCCCAATCGCATGATCCACCATTATGCGCCGATCGTGATCAAGACCGGCGGAAAGCTCGTTGTTATCGACACCGGGGGCGGGCCGGGCCAGTACAAGCAAACAAAGGGCGAACTCGGCCAGTTCGCTGAAAATCTCATGGCCTCGGGCATCGATCCCAAGTCGATCGACATGGTGGTGATTTCGCATTTCCATGGCGACCACGTGAACGGTCTCTTGGATTCCGCGAACAAGCTCGCATTCCCGAACGCTGAAGTGCTGGTGCCGGAAGTCGAATGGAAATTCTGGATGGATGACGGCGAAATGAGCCGCGCCTCGGCCGGACGCATGGCCGGCCTGTTCAAGAACAACCGCCGTATCTTTGATGCGCTCGGTCGCAAGGTCACCCCTACGGTTGGGGCAAGGAGGTCGCGCCCGGAATCGTGCCGGTGGCAACCACCGGCCATTCGATCGGGCATACGTCGTACGTGGTCTCCTCGGGCAAGAGCACGGTCTATGTGCAGTCGGACGTCACCAACAACCCGGGGTTGTTCGCGCGTCATCCCGATTGGGGCGGCGCGTTCGACCAGGATCCGAATGCGGCGGTGGCGACCCGGCGCAAGGTCTACGACATGCTGGTCGCCGAGAAGCTCCTGGTGCAGGGGTTCCACTATCCGTTCCCCGGCCTTGCGCGCGTCGAAAAGGCGGGCAGCGGCTACCGCGTCGTGCCGGCATCGTGGCACCCGACGCTTTGACGGAGGCTGCCCCGCAACAGGCATTGGCAGCACACTATTTCGCGCGCTTGCCATAGGCGTCCATGAACGCTTTGAGTTCCGGGCTGATCGTCAGCGCGGCGCGGACCTCATCGTTGAGCGTTGAATTGGTCACATATTCCGGAGCGTCGCCCATCAGCTTGAGCGCCTCGTCGTTATAGCTCTTGTCGGCGGCCACTTTAGCGACTGCATCGCGCAGGGCGTTGACTGCATCCTTGGGCGTGCCGGGTGGCAGCGCGAGTGTTCGATACATCGTGCCGTTGACCAAGAGGATTGATTTGTACAGCTCCCAAAGCTGGCCGCTCGGCATCGTCCCTTTGATCGACTTGTACAGCTCGTGGAAGGGGAGGATCGTGGAGTCTTTCATGGGTGCTGGCACGCTGAAATTCTTTCCGTCAAAGCCGGGATCATAGAACACCGGGATTAACGTGCCCGCCTTTACGGCCGGTTCGACCTTGGTTTTGTAGAGAGTGGGCGACTCGGCATAGTAGCTGACCTCACCACGCAGGATCGCGTTCATCCCCTCAATGCTGGAATTGTATCCGGTCACGTAGGTGTATCGCACGCCCAGCATGTCCAGCGTCAGCCGCATCGCCATATCCTTAGGCTGCTGCGGTCCAAGCCCGCCGACCATGATGTTCTCGCCTTTGACGACATCCGTCGCAGTCTTGATGCCCGGTCGTACGTCCGTCCGCATGAAATGGATACGGCCACTCGGCACCACCGCGACGAACTCGTAGGTGCCGAAATCGACATTGAAACGTTCCGGGTTGCTGACATAGCGCTGCATCGCGCCGGTGAAATAGCCCAACACGGTGCCATCGTGGGGCGCGACCTGGCCGAGATATTTGATTCCGATCAGGCCCGCTGACCCAGCCATGTTCTGCACGGTAATGTGTGGATTGCCTGCGATGTGCCGACCAAGGTGACGCGACAGCAAGCGCGCTTCGAGATCGGTTGGGCCGCCGGCGTCGTAGTTGACGAGAATGGTGAGTTGTTTAGCGGCGTAGAACGGCGGCTGGGCGCCGGCGTCAGTGTAAAGAAACGCCAGCGCGGTGATGATCAGGCCACTACGTGCCAGCACAAGGCCTCCCGGGATCGGACGTTCTTTTTTGGCCGCGGGGCACGAGGCAAGAACGATTACGATGCCAGTCGCGGTCGGCGTCGGTAATTCGAAGTTCGGATCACGTCGAATCGTAGCAACTTAGAGCGATGCGCGGAAGCGGCGGAGGTCGCCCGATTGGCCCCGACGATACGCGACTGAAGCGTTAAGTGTGATTAGTGCAAACGATGCGTTGAATGCGCATCGTTCCAGTCATGCCGTAGAGGTGATGACCAATAAACATGCCTTATTCGATGGGGGCGTCATGCTCAAATGGATTGCCGCGGCGACGGGCGCATTGTGTGCAAGCACGTTAATCGTAACCTGTGCTGTTGCACAGGACGCCGTGTTGCTCGAACGGGGAAGCTATCTCGTCAATGCCGTCATGGCCTGCGATGGGTGTCATACGCCGCGCGGACCAGCAGGACTCGACATGAGCAGGCGGTTTTCCGGCGGTTCGCAGGTCTGGGACGAGCCGGCCTATCTGGTGCGCGGCTCCAATATCACGCCTGACCGCGAAACCGGAATTGGCGGCTGGACTGTGAGCGATATGAAGCGCCTGCTCGCCGATGGAGTGCGGCCGAACGACGTTCCGGTCGTGCACCAGATGCCTTATCCGCACTACAAGATCCTCACGCCGCGTGATCTCGATGCGGTCGCGGCCTATACCTTGTCGGTGCCGGCGGTGCGCAATCAGATTCCGGCGCCGGTCTACAGGAGCGCAACCCACTCAACGCTCATTCCGGGTGCCGAGAAGCCATTCACCGATGACATGCTCAAGGACCCGCTCAAGCGCGGCTTCTATCTTGCGACCATCGCGCATTGCATGGAGTGCCATTCGCGCACGCCGGACGGGAAGCCGGGCTATGCCAACTGGAATGGTCGAGGCGGCTATGTATTCAAGTCGCCCAAGGGCTCAGTGACGACGAAGAACATCACCTCGCACAAGACCGCGGGCGTCGGAGCTTGGACGGATGCCGAGCTCAAGCGCGCCCTCACGCACGGCGTCGATCGCACCGGAAAGCCGTTCGCGCTGCAGATGTAGCGTCAGGTTTACTTCTCGAAAATGACCGATCAGGATGTCGATGCGATCGTCGCCTGGATGCGGACCATTCCGCCGGCCGAAAGACAGTATTAAGTCAGGCGCTGGCGGGTGATGCGTCTATGCCGGCTTTCCTTGACCGTTCTATGCCGCGTCGCTATATGGCGCCGCATGAACGCGATCGGCATCCATATCGGCATTTTTGGCGGACTGCGCCGCCGTACCAGCGCTCCGGCGCCGGTGCGCGATCATTGATCGCTCTCCGCGCCGCCGGCTCGATGTCCGCGGCGCTGTCCTTCCGACATCCTCCGCGGTAAACCCGCTCTGAATGATTGTGAAGGACCGTTTTAATGTCTCCCAAAGCTGACACCAAGGCGAAGATCGGGGTGCTCGGCGCCTCCGGCTACACCGGGTCGGAGCTGGTGCGCCTGCTGCTGCGGCATCCTTATGCCGACATCGCGCTGCTCACGGCCGACCGCCGGGCCGGGCAGGAGATGGCGGCGGTATTTCCACAA
>WHTP01000054.1 GCA_009377695.1 Hyphomicrobiales bacterium
CCAATCGGCAACGGCATCATCACCGTGGACACCGACGCGCAAGCGAAAGAACGTGCGCAGGTGGACAAGGGCGACAAGGGCGGTGACGCCGCGCGCGCCGCGCTTGCGCTCATCCGCCTCAAGCGCCAGGTCGAGAAACAAGCCGAGCAGGCGGCCGGGTAGGCAGATGGCGCAGGGTCAATCATCCGAAGAGCGCAAGGCCAACCGGCGCGGAGCAGCGCGCCTCGCGGCGGTACAGGCGCTCTACCAGATGGACATCGCATCAACCGGCCTCAACGAGATCTTGGCCGAATTCGAAAGCCACTGGATCGGACGGGAAGTCGAAGGCGATCAATACCTGCCGGCGGAAGCCGCCTTCTTCCGCGACATCGTCGGCGGCGTGGTGCGGGAACAGAGAAAGCTCGATCCACTGATCGACGAAGCGCTGGCCAAAACCTGGCCGCTCAAGCGCATCGAGGCGATCCTGCGCGCCGTGCTGCGCGCCGGCGCCTATGAGCTCGATCACCGTCGTGACGTTCCGGGGCGGGTCGTCGTGTCCGAATATGTCGACGTCGCCCATGCCTTCGTGGAGCGCAGCGAGACCGGCATGGTCAACGCGGTTCTCGACCAGATCGCCCGCAAGCTGCGGGCCGGCGAATTCGAGCGGGCGGGGTAGGGCGATGGCCGACGGCGATCCTCGATCGGCGGAAGATCGTTTGATCGCGACCTATTTCCGTCCGATCGCCACGCATCCGGCCGCGCTTGGCCTGGCCGATGACGCGGCGATGCTCGCGCCCCCAGCCGGTCACGATCTCGTCCTAACCGCGGATGCCGTGATCAGCGGCGTGCATTTCTTTCCAGAGGACGCTGCCGATATGGTGGCGAAGAAGGCGTTGCGAGTGAACCTCTCCGATCTCGCCGCCAAAGGCGCGAGGCCGATCGGCTTTCTGCTGACGCTCGCCTTGCCGAAATCGGTGCCGGAAGCCTGGTTGGAACAATTCGCCCGCGGTCTCGCATCCGATGCCGAGCTTTATGCATGCCCGCTCATGGGCGGCGATTCCGTTCGGACCTCCGGTCCGGTGGCGATCTCGATCACCGCGATCGGAGCAGTGCCCACGAACACGATGGTGCGCCGCAGCGGCGCCCAGGCCGGCGACGTGGTGATGGTGACCGGCACCATCGGTGACGCCGCGCTCGGGCTCGAGCTGCGTGACGTGGTCACCGCCGCCAAGCGCTGGAAGCTCGACAACAAATACAACAACCATTTGATCCGCCGCTATCTGTTGCCGCAGCCGCGCAATGCACTGGCCGAAGCCATCCGGGTCAATGCAAGCGCGGCAATGGATGTGTCAGACGGGCTCGTGGGCGATCTCGGCAAGCTGTGTGATGCGTCGGGGTGCTCCGCCGAAATCGAAGTGGCGCGCGTGCCGCTATCGGAGGCGGCTGCGAGCGTCGTTGCGTCGGAGCCGGCGGCAATCGAGAAGGTGCTGACCGGCGGTGACGACTACGAGATCGTCTGCGCGGTCCCGCCCGACCGGCTCAGCGCGTTCCGCGCCGCCGCGGATTCAGCCCGCGTGCCGGTGGCCGAGATCGGCCGCCTCACGGGGGTGAGGACGCCGCCGCGGTTTTTTGCGCGAGACGGCAAGGCAATGCTGTTCAAGAAGACATCCTTCAGTCATTTTTGAAGGAAGGCACGGAGGAGCTGCCATGGACGACAGGACCGCGGCGACGACCGCAACCGTTTCCGCCGCGCAGCAGGCCGCGTACCGCGGCGGGGACAAGCTGCGCACGCGATATCCCACGATCGACTATCTGCGCCGCGCTGCGAGGGAGCGTCTCCCGCATTTTGCCTTCGAATACTGCGACGGCGGCGCCGGCTCCGACGGCGGCATCCGGCGCAACTGGGCCGGGCTTGATGCGGTGGAGATCGTCCCGCGCTACGGCGTGATGCCGGCTTTGCCGCCGGTGGAGGTGGAGCTGTTCGGGCGCAAATATGCGGCACCGATCGGCATTCCGCCGATGGGTGGCCCGGGGATTGTCTGGCCGGGCGCGGACGCGTACATGGCGCAGGCGGCGCAGCGCGCGCGCATTCCCTATACGCTTGGCACCGTCGGCGGCATTACGATCGAACAGGCGGCGAAGCTCGCACCGGATGTTCTCTGGTTCCAGCTCTACCGGATGGCGCGCAACGACCACTGGCTTGGGTTCGAGCTGATGCGCCGTTGCGAGGCGGCCGGCGTGCATGTGTTCGTGCTGACCGTCGACGTGCCGGTCCGTACCGTGCGCCCGCGCGAGGTCGTCGTTGGGCTTGGCGGCAGCAAGTTCTCGACCGGGCCGCGCATGCTCTACGACATGCTGAGCTCGCCCGGTTGGCTGATGTCGCTGTGGCAGCATGGCCAGCCCCGCTTCGCCAACATCAAGAGCTATGCCGGAGAGAACGCGAGCACGAACGAGGTGATCAACTTCGCGCGCAGCGAGATCGGCGGCGCTTTCACCTGGGACGAGATCGCACGCTTCCGCGACAAGTGGAAGAAACCGCTGGTCCTCAAAGGCATCATGCACCCGGCCGACGCCGAACGCGCGATTTCGCTCGGCATCGACGGGATCTGGGTGTCGAATCACGGCGGGCGTCAGATTGAAGCGCTGCCGGCGCCGATTGACGTGCTGCCCGCGGTTGCGGCCCAGGTTGGCTCACGCGCGACCGTGCTGTTCGATTCCGGCGTTCGCAGCGGTCTCGACGTCGTGCGTGCGATTGCGCTCGGAGCGCACGCGACGTTTGCCGGCAAGGCGTTTCTCTGGGGCCTCGGTGCGCTCGGCGCCGACGGCCCGAAGCACGTGATCGACCTTATGATCGACGAAGCGCGCGCCTCGCTTGGCCAGATCGGAGCCAAGACGCCGGCCGATGCCCGCTCGGTGGTGATCCGGCATCCCGGCGCGTTGACGTTCCCGCGCGTCTGACGGCGGCGGTACAGCCGGCGCGCATTGCTGTCCCGCGCTTACAAGGTGGAAATTTCCTTGTCGAGCCGATACAGAGGGGTCGCCGTTTCACGGACGGCCTGTTTCGGAGAATAGTGATGTCGGCGGTGGTCGAAACCTTGATGGACGCAGCCGCCGGCGACCGGCTTGCCCGGCGCAATGCGATCATCCTTGCGGTCGCGCAGGCGCTCGCCGGCGGCAACAACGTCGTGCTGATTGCCACCGGCGCCATTGTCGGCGCGATGCTCGCGCCCGACCGCAGCCTCGCGACGGTCCCGGTCTCCATCTATGTGCTCGGCATGTGGATCGGCGCTTTGCCGAGAGGCTGGATTGCCCGCCGCTATGGCCGGCAGACGTCGTTCTTCGTCGGGACCGCGTTCGGCGTCCTCGCCGGGCTGTTCGCATGCGCCGCCGTGGTTGCGGCGTCCTTTGTTCTGCTCTGTATCGGTGCGCTGTTCACCGGCTTCTATGCCGCCGTCCATCAGTCCTATCGCTTTGCGGCCGCCGACACCGCGAGCGACGCGTTCCGGCCGAAGGCGATTTCCTGGGTGATGGTCGGAGGCATCTTTGCCGGATTGTTCGGTTCGCAGGTGGTCATCGTCACCAAGGACCTTTGGCAACCCTATCTCTTCGCCGGCACGTTTCTGGCCCAGGCGGCGGTAGCACTGGTCTCGGCAGCGGTCCTGATGCTGGTCAAGATCCCCATGCCGCCGGCCCACATGGCCGCGAACTCCGGTCGTCCGATCTCGGAGATCGCGCGCCAGCCCCGTTTTGTAGCGGCGGTGGCCTGCGGGGTCGGCAGCTATTCCATGATGAACATGGTGATGACATCGGCGCCGCTCGCCATGATCGATTGCAATCATTCGGTGAACGAAGCGACGCTCGGCATTCAGTGGCATCTCCTGGGGATGTTCGTGCCAAGTCTTTTCACCGGCTCGCTGATCTTGCGCTTCGGCCTCGAACGTATCATCGGGATCGGGCTCGGTTTGATCGCGCTGAGCGCGATCATCGCCATTTCCGGCATCTCGCTCTGGCACTTCTGGATCGCGCTCATGCTGCTCGGCGTCGGCTGGAATTTTTCCTTTGTCGGCGCCACTACCATGGTGACCCAGTGCCACCGTCCCGAGGAACGCAACAAGGTGCAATCGTTCAACGATTTCCTGGTGTTCGGGTCGATGGCGATCGGCTCGTTCTCGTCCGGCACTGTGCTGGTCAACTTCGGCTGGGTTGCAGTCAACAATATTGTCTTCCCGGTGATCCTGGCTGCCGCCGTATTGCTCATCTGGCAGGTGTTGCGGCCGCGTCCGCAGGCGGCCTGAGTTATCCATATCGAATCTTCAGGGCCACGATCACGAGCATCAGGGCGAGCGTTACGGCGCTCGACCAGATCAGCGGCCAGTCAGCGAGCGCCATGCCGTAGAGCAGCCATAGTAGGATCCCGATCGTGAATCCGAGATTAGTCGGCAGCGACAGCGCCCGGGTGTCCCGGTCACGAATGATCTTGATGGCCTGTGGCAGCCAGCACACGGTGGTGAGAATGGCGCCGGCGTTTCCGATCAAGTCAACGACCGGCGCGGGCAGGGGGATGAGGCTCAAGTCAGACCCCTGAGGCATCAACGGCCAACAATCGCGCTCCGACGAATCGAGATGCGCAGGATATCTGCGCTTGGATGTTGGTTTGATGACATGGGGACGAGCGCTCGGCTATCCCGCTGCAGTCCTTGATGCGTCAGCCATCTGTACCTAAGGCGGACATCAGTATTTGCGCAAATGCAGCGCAAAATGGTCACGTAATATTCATCGAACGCTTAGCGAACTTCCCGCCACAGACTGTTACCATGCAACAAACCACAAAGTGCTCGCCATTCAGTCGCGAGAGCCCGTGGAGCGCACAGAATAGAACTACAGAACAGTAGTAATGACGGAAGCATTGTCCGGCAGTCGATAGTGTCGCTGCCGAAGAAGCCGTAACGCAGCGAACCGCTGCGACAGGTGCGGGACCTTACCTTGGAATCGCCGAATGCGGGCTGGCGAATCCAAGCCCCGGTTGCTCGCCTTCTAACGAGCCAACCTTCTAACAAGCCAGAATCGGGAGTCTGTAATGAACATCGCCCGCCGCTCAGCAACGGACAAGCACTCGAACTCGCTGCCAGCGCCTGCCGGAGACTTTGTCCTGGTGCTGCGGCTGTACCGGCCGAGCGAGAGAAATCCCCCGATCATCAACGCCTCTTGGAAGATTCCGCCGGTAGGAAAGGTAAGAGTTTGAGATCGTGCGGCCTCGAGCAATCACCGGCCCTGACTAAAAAGCTGATCCGTTCCACTGCCTGGAGGTTTCAATGCTCACGAAGCGCGATCTTCTACTTCGTTCCGCCGCGTTGGCTGCAATCACTGCCGCGGCGACAAAGTCTGTCCCGGTGAAAGCGCAGGCAAGCACCGACCGTCCGGGTTTCTTCGGAGCAAAAGACATTGCAGAGGCAGGTTTCATCTTCGGCCTGCCGATCGTGATGAACTACGGCGTCATGTACGAGTACGCCGTCGATCGTAATTCAGGTCAGTTCAAGGCCCCGTTCAATCAGATCAAAAATTTGACGCATGTCGCAACTTACAAGGACACCGCGGTTGTCACGCCCAACAGCGACACGCCGTATTCCATCTCATGGCTCGATCTGCGCGCCGAGCCGATCGTGCTTTCGGTCCCGGCGGTGGATCCAAAACGCTACTACTCGGTCCAGCTCTGTGACGGCAATACCTACAATTACGGCTATATCGGCAGCCGTGCCACGGGAAGCGAGGCCGGCGATTACATGGTTGTCGGGCCGGATTGGAAGGGCGCGACCCCGCCCGGGATCAAGAAGGTGTTCCAGGGCTCGACGCAATTTTCCATCGTTATCTACCGCACGCAACTCTTCGATCCGGCAGATATGCCGAATGTTGAAAAGGTTCAGGCCGGTTACATCGTGCGGCCCCTGTCGGCCTATCTTAAGCAGCCCGCGCCTGCTGCGCCGGCCATCGACTTTCCGAAAATCGACAAGGAGCTCGTGAAGACGAACTTCTTCGAATACCTCGACTTCGCGCTGCAGTTCGCGCCCGCGCAATCGAACGAAAAGGAGATACGCGCCCAGCTTGCTCGGATCGGCATCGGGCCAGGCAAGACCTTCAACTTCAAGGACCTGCCGCTGGAGCAAAAGATCGAAATCGGCCTGGGCATGAAGGAAGGTGAACGGAAGATCGACGAGGCCGTCGCCAAGGCCGGCAAGGACATCAACGGCTGGCGGGTCAGCGCTCTGCAGGGCGACAGTGCCTATTTCAACGGCGACTGGTTGAAGCGCGCCACCGGCGCAAAGGCGGGCATCTACGGCAACGATTCAGTGGAGGCGACGTATCCGCTCACGCGCGCCGACGGCGATGGTCAGACGCTCGACGGCAGCAAACATAATTACACGCTGACATTCCTGCCGGGTCAGCAGCCGCCGGTCGAAGCGTTTTGGTCGGTGACGATGTATGACGGCAAGACGCAGTTGCTGATCGAAAATCCGATCAATCGTTATCTTATCAACTCACCGATGCTCCCCGCGATGAAGACCAACGCGGATGGGTCGCTGACGCTTTACATCCAGAACAAATCGCCGGGCGCTGACAAAGAAGCCAACTGGCTGCCTGCGCCAAACGGTCCGATCTATCTGGTGATGCGGCTCTACTGGCCGAAGGTCACGCCACCCTCGATCTTGCCGGTGGGTGAGGGGACATGGCAGCCGCCCGGCATAAAGCGGGTTTCGTAGATTCCACTAACGTCGGCACGTTCGATACGAACGAAATGAAAGGCAAGAGTCATGAAAACCATCACGCGAAGAAGCTTTGCTTCCGGGATTGCTCTGCTCCCGACGTTACGGTTCACAGCGGCCCATGCCCAAACCGGTGTCACCCCTGCCGAGGCCCGCGCGATCGCCAAAGAGGCCTATGTCTACGGCTTTCCGATCGTGGACAACTACCGCATCCAGCACACCTATTGGGTGGATCGCACGAACCCTGAATACAAGGGGCCCTGGAACCAAATCTGGAACAGCGCACGTCTGTTCACGCCCGCGGACAAGGCGATTCAATCGCCCAACTCGGACACGCTTTACTCCTTCGTCGGCGCGGACCTGCGTTCCGAGCCCCTCGTCCTCACCGTGCCGGAGATCGAAAAAGACCGCTATTTCAGCGTCCAGCTCATCGATTACTACACCTTTAACTTCGACTACATCGGCAGCCGCACGACCGGCAATGGGGGCGGCAGCTTCCTGCTCGCTGGGCCGGGCTGGAGAGGCGAAACTCCCAAGGGCGTCGACAAGGTGTTTCGCTCGGAGACCGAGCTGGTGTTCCCCGCGTATCGTACGCAGCTCTTCAATCCGGGCGATATTGACAATGTGAAGAAGGTGCAGGCCGGCTACAAGGTGCAGCCGCTCTCGGCGTTTCTCGGACAGCCCGCCCCCAAGGCCGCCCCCGCTATTGATTTCATCAAGCCGCTGACGCCGGCACAGGAGAGAACGTCGCCCGAGTTTTTCAACATCCTGAACTTCGTTCTGCAGTTCTGTCCGACGGTCCCGTCCGAGACGGAACTCATGGCGCGTTTCGCCAGGATCGGTGTCGGAGCAGGCAAGACCTTTGATGCGAGCAAGCTCTCCCCCGAGTTGAAGACGGCAATCGAACAAGGCATGGCCGACGCCTGGGTTGCTGACCGCGGAGCGCAGCAACAATGGGCTGAGGGGAAGGTGAGCTCCGGCGACCTATTCGGCTCGCGGGAATCTCTGAAGAACAATTATCTCTACCGCATGACCGCGGCCGCGCTGGGCATCTATGGAAATTCAAAACAGGAAGCGATCTATGGGTATTATGCCTTGGACGAAGCGAAGCAGAAGCTGGACGGTGCCAACCGCTATACTTTGCGCTTTGCGCCGGGCCAATTGCCGCCCGTGCACGCGTTCTGGTCGCTGACGATGTATGAATTGCCGTCGAGCCTGCTCGTGGCCAATCCCATCAATCGTTATCTCATCAACTCGCCGATGCTGCCGCAGCTCAAGCGCGATGCCGACGGCGGACTGACGCTGATTGTCCAAAACGAATCCCCCGGCAAGGACAAGGAAGCCAACTGGCTGCCCGCGCCGAAGGGGCCGTTCGCGATGGCCCTGCGCCTCTACTGGCCGAAAGAGGAGGCGGTGAAAGGCAAGTGGACGCAGCCGCCATTGCAGCGGGCGGCGTGAACGCATCGCCGCACCCGCGGCCACCTCATCTGCCGACAGTGGAAGTGTACCGGCCCGCAGATAGGCCGATCGGAGATCAGACATGATGAAGCGAACGATGTTGCCGTTTCTCGCCGTCGCTGTACTCGCGCTGCACCCCTTCAGTGCCGCTGCCCAAAATGTGCCGACTTTTGACGTCGGCCCGCAATGCAGCGCGCAAGCGAAGGCGGCGCCGGAATTAGGCCAAGCCTGCCTGGCTGATGAGAAAAAAGCGCGTGAAGACCTTGTCGGCCAGTGGGCGCAATTCGCCCCGGACAGCAAGGCGAGGTGCACGCAGATGGCGACCGGTGTCGCCGGGATCCGAAGCTATGTCGAACTGCTCACCTGCCTTCAGATCGCGAAAGACGTGAAAGGCCTGCCCAAAGAATGATCCGTCGGGAGGCGGCGTGCGGTTAGCACGTGGACGATTGCGGGGTCGAAGCCATGCTGATCATCCTCGGTCTCTATCAAACCCGGCGCTTCCGTCCAACTCGTCTTCGACAACGTCCCCGGCCGTATCTATCACGCAACGATTTCAGGAATCCCGCGCGGGGGCGGACAGGGACAGATCGCCATCTCGGGAATGATCGCGCGCGTCGGGTCGATTGGTGGTGCGAACGCCTACCCCGCGGAGATTTCGATTCCAAAGGATATGGAAAGAGAGCACCTCCGCCTCGGCATGCCGGGAACCGCGACCGCGTTCGCAGCGAATGCGGGGGTCATCGGGCTCCTGATGTCGATCCTGGTGTGGGTCAGCTCCTATACTGCCTACCTGTAATGTGGGATCGCCGATTCACCCGGCCAGTTTGAGCCGGCGAGCGGTCGGCGCCCAATCGCGGTAGCTGAAGCCGTCAACTCCACAAAAATGGGGGGTTTTTGGTAGCCTACGGCGTTGCGTAGCGCGGGTGTTTTTGGCAATGTCCGCGCGCCTTCGGCTCCGCGACAGCAAGCCGAACCCTAATTCTTTTGGCCAGGCAGGGGCTTGTCCGGCCGACGTCTCTCTCAATCGGGATTCTCATCTATGACAGCTCTTGGGGTGATCATCGTTTGCGGTCTGCTCGCCATTGCTTATGGCGCCTGGGCGACCATGTCGGTGCTGAAAGCCGATCCAGGCAACGCGCGCATGCAGGAGATCGCTGCCGCGGTGCGCGAGGGCGCGCAGGCCTATCTCAAGCGGCAATACACCACCATTGGCATCGTCGGGGCTGCGATCTTCCTGGTGGTTTGGTACTTCCTCGGGTTGCTGGTGGCTATCGGCTTCCTGATCGGTGCAGTGCTTTCTGGCGCCGCCGGCTTCATCGGCATGAATATTTCCGTGCGGGCGAACGTGCGCACCGCCCAGGCCGCCATCAGCTCGCTCGCCGGTGGACTGGAACTCGCCTTCAAGGCTGGCGCCATCACCGGCATGCTGGTCGCTGGCCTCGCCCTGCTTGGGGTCGCGGTCTACTTCTCAGTGCTGATCGGTCCGCTAGGCTACGCAGCCAACAGCCGGACGGTGGTCGACGCCATGGTTGCGCTCGGTTTCGGCGCCTCGCTGATCTCGATCTTCGCCCGTCTCGGCGGCGGCATCTTCACCAAAGGCGCCGACGTGGGCGGCGACCTTGTTGGGAAGGTCGAAGCGGGCATCCCGGAAGACGATCCACGCAATCCCGCGACGATCGCCGACAACGTCGGGGACAACGTGGGCGACTGCGCCGGCATGGCGGCGGACCTGTTCGAAACCTATGCGGTGACCGCGGTTGCCACCATGGTGCTGGCAGCGATCTTTTTCGCCGGCACGCCGCTGCTCCTGAACATGATGACGCTCCCGCTCGCAATTGGCGGCGTTTGCATCGTTACCTCGATCATCGGCACGTTCTTCGTGAAGCTTGGCGCCAGTCAGTCGATCATGGGCGCGCTCTACAAGGGCCTGATTGTTACCGGCCTGCTGTCGCTGCCGGCGCTGGCGCTGGTCATCCACTGGCTGGTCGGCTTCGGCGTTCCGATCAAGATCGCGGACACGACCTTCAGCAGCACCGCGCTGTTCTGGTGCGGTGTGATCGGATTGGCAGTGACCGGGCTGATCGTGTGGATCACCGAATACTACACCGGCACGAACTTCCGGCCGGTGCAGTCAATCGCCAAGGCCTCAGTTACGGGCCACGGCACCAACATCATACAGGGCTTGGCGATATCGCTGGAGTCGACCGCGCTGCCGACCCTCGTCATCATTGGCGGCATCCTCATCACCTACGCGCTCGCCGGCCTGTTCGGCATTGCGATCGCGGTAACGACCATGCTCTCGCTCGCGGGCTTCATCGTCGCGCTCGATGCCTTCGGCCCGGTGACTGACAATGCCGGCGGCATCGCCGAGATGGCCGGACTGCCCAAAGAGGTGCGCAAGTCGACCGATGCGCTCGACGCGGTCGGCAACACCACCAAGGCGGTGACCAAGGGTTATGCCATCGGCTCGGCCGGCCTTGGCGCGCTGGTGCTGTTCGCGGCCTACAGTGAAGATCTGAAATACTTCATCGCGAACCCGGGCCAGTACACCTACTTCAAGGGCGTCGTCCTCGATTTCTCGTTGAGCAATCCGTATGTCGTCGTCGGTCTATTGTTCGGCGGCTTGCTGCCCTACCTCTTCGGCGCGATGGGCATGACCGCGGTCGGCCGTGCCGCCTCCGCGATCGTCGAGGAGGTCCGCCGACAATTCCGCGAGAAGCCCGGCATCATGCAGGGTACCGACAAGCCGGACTACGGCGCGGCGGTCGACATGCTGACCAAGGCGGCGATCAAGGAGATGATCGTGCCGTCGCTGTTGCCGGTGTTGTCGCCCATTGCAGTCTTCTTCGCGATCTACTTCGTTGCGGGCGGCGGCGCGGCCGGCAAGTCGGCGGCGTTCTCGGCGGTCGGCGCGATGCTGCTCGGCGTCATCGTCACCGGCATCTTCGTCGCGATCTCGATGACATCAGGCGGCGGCGCGTGGGACAACGCCAAGAAGTACATCGAGGATGGCAATTACGGCGGCAAGGGCTCGGAAGCCCATAAGGCTGCGGTGACCGGCGACACAGTCGGCGATCCCTACAAGGACACGGCCGGCCCGGCGGTGAACCCGATGATCAAGATCACGAACATCGTGGCGCTGCTGCTGTTGGCGGTGCTGGCGCACTAGCCGCGTCAAGCGCATTTGGAAGACGAAAGCCCCCGCAGTTGCGGGGCTTTTTCTTTTGGAGTGCCGTCCTATCATCGTTGCGTAAAAAAGGTGTGCCGACGAGTAAATGCGTCGATGATACATCCGGTTGTAAGTCGCGATCCGGAGGTCATGGGAGGCACGCCCGTATTCAGCGGAACGCGCGTGCCAGCCCAGACGTTGCTCGATTACCTCGAAGCTGGCGACTCGATCGATCAGTTTCTTGAGGGCTTTCCGTCCGTGACAAGCGATCAGGTCATCGCTTTCTTGAGCAGGCGGAAGGACCGGCTTGTTGAATCCGTCTTGTGAGAGTCCTTCTTGACGAGTGCATCCATCTCACTTCGCAGGAAGAGGGACCACGTCTCAACTCGCGCTTGCCCGAGTTGAGCACCACAATTGGTGCGCACGTCGGGTAAACCCGACTTGCCCGGCGATGACAATCGATAGGATTCGACGCAAACGGAACGCGCGCTAGAAGCTGAACGCCTTGAACACGCTGCCGAGATAGTTGATTTCTTCGCCACCGCTCGGCGTAGTGCGGCTGACGTAGTCGAATATCTTGCCGTCGCGCATTCCGTAGTTTGCGAGCCGTTGGACGCGTCGATTTTTGTCGAAATATACGGCGACCACGCGCTGATCGACGACGGACTGCGGCATGAACGCGACCTTCCGCTCGGCGCGTTGTGAGATGTAGTAAAATACCTCGCCGCTAACGGTCGCAACCGTCGATGGCGTGCCCATCAGGATCAGAACCTGCTCCTGGCTGGCGCCGATCGGGATTTGCTCGAGCGCCCCCTCCGGGATCACGTAGCCCTTCTGGTAGGTCTCGCCGAAGCAGCCGCCCAAGGGGAGCGCAAGCGCCAGCGTGGCCGCAACGGCCAGCCTGGAAGCCAATTTACCCGATCGAAGGTTAAGTTTGCCCCCGAGCATCCCCATATCCCATTGCAATCGCGACCTCGTTGACGTACCGGGCAGCGCCGCCCTTTGCAACCGATCCGGTTCTCGGGCGGGCTGAGGCCCTGAGCTATCCCGATGATTTTGAACCTGTTTCGGCGCACCCCAAGAGACGAAACCATTGCCGCTTTATATGGCGCGATCGTGGCGCAGGCTCGTGCCCCGGCATTTTACCGCCTCTACGGTATTGGAGATACCGCCAACGGCCGGTTGGAGATGATCATCCTCCACACGATCCTGGTGCTGTTCCGGCTCGAAAAAGAGGGCGGAACCGTCCGGCCGCTGGGACAGCGGCTGTTCGACCATTTCTGCAGCGATATGGACGCGAATCTGCGGGAAATGGGGGTTGGCGACATGGCCGTCCCGCGCAAGATGAAGGGGATCGCGGAGGGCTTCTATGGCCGGAAACGGGCCTATGAGGCCGCCTTGGCGGTGCCGGGGCTTGATCAGCTCGCAGCCGCGCTTGCCCGGAACGTCCACGCCGGGACCGCGGCCGAGCATCTGCGCGCGGAGCGTTTGGCCGCCTACGTGCGCGAGGCCGGCCATAAGCTGGCCAGCATCGACGGCGCTGCTTTGCTTCGCGGCCAGGCGGAGTTCCCCAATCCTGAGGCGATACCGGCGCCCGAGCCCGTGGATGCGCGCGTGGGTACGCCAATGGGTGCACCATGAGCCGCGATATGAGCCGCGACACCGGCCGCGATCCACGGCCGCCATGGAGAGCGCCGGTCGCCGTTCACGCCGTCCCGGAAGCCGGCCGGCATGTCGAGTTGGTCGCCGATGACGACACGCGGGCCGCGGTGGCGCAATCCACTGGGCTGCGCACGCTGCCGCGTCTGGAAGCGAGTTTCGACCTCAGCCGCTATGGACGCGACGGCTTGCATGTGGTCGGCCGAGTGTTCGCGACGGTGGGACAAACCTGCGTGGTCACGCTCGAACCGATCGAGAGCGAGGTCAACGAACCGGTCGATCTCCTGTTCGAGCCGGCAATCGATTCGGAGATGCGCTCAGACGTAATTGCCAGCAAGCGTGCCGACGACGACGCGCCGGAGCCCCTGGTTGGTGGTGTGGTCGATCTCGGCGTGGTCGCGACCGAGTTCTTGGTCCTTGGGATCGACCCTCATCCTCGAAAACCCGGGGCGGAGTTCGCCGCGCCCGCGACGGGTGACGACTCAGCGAATCCGTTTGCTGCATTGGCCGCCCTCAAGAAGGGACGGGCCGGTTCATGACCGTTGTACCTCACTGGCATCGGCCCGCCCTCGCGGGCTATGGTCCTTCCGGGTCGGCGCTTCCGGATGACCAGAGGTCTGGCTGCGGTCGTTGCGCCGTCAAGGTCGTCCATGCCGGATAAGGTTCGTATCGCGCTTGACGCCATGGGGGGCGACTTTGGTCCATCCGTGGTCGTTCCTGGTGCGCAGCATTCGCTTGACCGCCATCCCGCTATCGAATTCCTGCTGTTCGGCGACCGCGCTTTGATCGAGCCGCTGCTCGATGCACGGCCGCAGCTCAAGGCGAGCTCGCGCGTCATCCATACCGATGTCGCGATCGCGATGGATGCCAAGCCGAGCCAGGCGTTGCGGCAGGGGCGCTCGAAATCCTCGATGTCGATGGCGATCGATGCCGTGAAGCACGGCGAGGCGGACCTTGCGGTTTCCGCCGGCAATACCGGTGCGCTCATGGCGCTCGCTAAATTTCAGCTCAAGACGATGCCAGGAATCGACCGGCCCGCAATTGCGGCGCGCTGGCCCACCGTGCGCGGCGAATCGATCGTGCTCGACCTCGGCGCCAGCATCGGCGCCGATGCGGCGCATCTCGTCGATCTCGCCGTGATGGGATCGGCGATGGCGCGCATCTTGTTCGGGCGGGACCGTCCGACCGTCGGCCTGCTCAATATTGGGGTCGAGGAGGCGAAAGGGCTCGAGGAGGTGCGTGAGGCCGGGCAGATTCTGCGCGAGCGCGGTTTGCCGTTCCTCGACTATGTCGGCTTTGTCGAAGCGGACGATATCGGCCAGGGCGTCGTGGATGTCGTGGTTACGGAGGGCTTTGCAGGCAATATTGCACTCAAGGCCGCCGAAGGCACAGCGCGCCAGATCGCTCATCTCCTGAAAACGGCGATGAATCGCTCGATCTGGTCGAAGGTCGGTTACCTGTTCGCGCGAAGCGCGTTCCGTTCGCTGAAAGCCAGCATGGACCCGGACAAGGCCAATGGCGGCGTGTTCCTCGGGTTGAACGGCATCGTCATCAAGAGCCACGGCGGCACCGACGCCGAGGGCTTCGCTTACGCGGTCGATATGGGCTACGACATGATCCGGCGCGATCTGCTTGCGCGGATCGGAGAAACTATCACGCGCGAGGGTGATGATGATGATGATGATGAGTTACCGCCCCGGCTGATCGGGGAGAGCAGTACGTGAGCATGATCCGTTCCGTTGTCCTGGGTTGCGGCAGCTATTTGCCGAGCCGTGTTCTGACCAATGCTGAGCTGGCGCAGACGGTTGACACGTCCGATGAGTGGATCGTGCAGCGCACCGGCATTCATGAACGCCGCATTGCCGCGCCCGGCGAACTGACGTCGGACCTGAGTCTTGCCGCTGCGCGTTCCGCGCTCGCGCATGCCAAGATGGACGCGCAGTCGATCGACCTGATCGTGCTGGCGACGTCGACGCCCGACCAGACATTCCCCGCGACCGCAGTCACAGTGCAGGACCGGCTTGGCATCCATCACGGCGCAGCCTTCGATCTGCAGGCGGTCTGCTCGGGCTTTGTGTACGCCCTTGCCACTGCCGACGGCTTATTGCGTACGGGTGCGCACAAGCGCGCGTTGGTCATCGGCGGGGAGACCTTCTCACGCATTCTCGATTGGAAAGACCGAACGACGTGCGTTCTCTTTGGCGACGGCGCCGGTGCGGTGGTGCTGGAAGCGCAAGAGCTTTCCGGCGCCAAGGAGGATCGCGGAATCCTGACGTCCTTTCTACGCTCCGACGGCCGTTACCGGGACAAGCTTTACGTCGATGGCGGCCCGTCATCGACCCAGACCGTGGGCCATCTGCGGATGGATGGTCGCGAGGTTTTCCGTTACGCGGTCGGCGCGATATCGGAGTCGGTTGAAGGCGCGCTGGCGCAATCCGGGTTCAAGTCCGACGACATCGACTGGTTCGTGCCTCATCAGGCCAACAAACGGATCATCGATGGTGTGGCCCGCAAGCTCGGCCTTGCCCAGGAGCAGGTCGTCCTCACGCTCGACCGGCACGGTAACACGTCGGCCGCCTCGATCCCCCTGGCATTGGCCGACGCGGTGGTCGATCGGCGCATTAAACGCGGTGATTTGGTGATGCTCGAGGCCATGGGCGGGGGGTTCACCTGGGGAGCGACCCTGATCCGGTGGTAGCGAACAGGTAGGATTGTGCCGGTCCCTTGCGGTCGGGACGGGGAACACGACCGACGCCACGCCAGCGAGTCGGAACCGATGAAAAACCGGCGGAGGCAGGCTAAAAATGCGGCGGAGCCAGGTTCGTGGGGCACGCCAACCGAGGACAGTGCGACGATGAAACACCTGATGACAATCGCTGTTCTGATCACAGTCGCGAGCACAAGCCATTCCGTCGGTCAGACCCATCAGCCTTATGCAGGCCTTCAGTCCCGGTCTATCAAGGCCCTTTCAGACGGCCAGCTGGCCGATCTCAGATCCGGACGCGGCATGGGCTTGGCGATAGCCGCTGAACTTAATGGCTATCCGGGGCCGCTACACGTCATCGAGCACGCCGACGCTTTGGGACTAAGCCAGGAACAGCGTGTGCGGATGCAACGGTTGTTTGAGACCATGAGAGATGAGGCCATCGCGCTTGGCGACCGGCTCATTGAACAGGAGGCCGCGCTCGACCATCTGTTTGCCACACGTACCATCACGGCGCCAACGCTGGCCCGAGCGACGGCAGCCATTGGGCAAACGCAAGCCGAGTTGCGCGCTGCGCATCTTCGTTATCACCTGTTGACGAGCGACGTCTTGAACCGCGATCAGATGGACCGTTACGCCGAGCTGCGCGGATATCGCGGCGGCGAACGGCGGCCCAGTCATCAGCCGCAACATCGCCACTGACGTGCAGCGATCGCCCCAAGTTACACGACGGGGAGATGCGATCGTGCAAAGCACCACGTCCATTGGTTCGCCTAGTCTAGTCCGCGTCCTCGCCACATTGTGTGTTTGCGACCTCGCGAGCAAGGACGTAGTCTTGCGTTATGTGGTTCCGGTCCTGCCGACGCCTGATTGCGATGATGACTACGGCGGTGCTTATGCTCAGCGCTGCCGCGCATCCCGTAGCGGCTGCTGGAATGGGCGCGGCAAGCGACCTAGCGAAGCAATCCCAAGCAACCGACATGCCGGCGCATGACGCTGACGCGCCGTGCCCTACGTCGTCCGACTGCTCCAAGGACATGGACATGCGGGCGATGGCGTGCTTTGCGCATTGCGCGATGGTGCTCGGCATTCTCGCCGCGCCTGTTCTCATTCCTCTGACAGCGCTTGCTCACCCGTTGGACTTGCCGTTGGCGCGTCCGCTGGCGAGCCTGCATGCGCCGCCCGAATCTCCTCCTCCCAAACTGATCCCCCTGATCTGACACACGAGCACCTTGGGGTGCCCGCGCAATAGCGCACGTCGCGACGATCTCGCGCATTGCCAGCAGTGGCATTCGCAGATCATTCGGCTTGGGACGGCTTCCCTCTTTAAAGGAACCTCACGATGAAACCCTCACTGACGGTTGTTCTTGTCGTGTTCGGCATGATGACGACGCCCTATTCGCTCTCAGCGGCAGAGGGCGATGTCGGTCGCGGCCAGCGCGTTTATGGCGCCTGCGCCGCCTGCCACTCGCTGGAGCCTAATCGAAACATGACCGGACCAAGCCTTGCAGAGCTTTGGAATCGAACTGCTGGGGGTCTTGCGAGCTTCCGGCGCTATTCCCCCGCGCTCAAGTCTTCAAGGATCATTTGGGAAGACCGCACGCTCGATGAATGGCTCAAGAACCCGCAGCAGTTCATTCCCGGAAATCAAATGACCTTTCCCGGGCTCAAGAACGAACAACAACGCGCCGATCTGGTGGCGTTTTTGAAGGTGGCGACGCAACCCGGTCATCCGCTTTCAACCCAGGGACAGAGTCGTGGCGGTATGGGGATGATGGGAGGCGGAGAGGCTCCCAATCTCAAGAAGATCGATCCCAAGATTGAGGTGAGCGCAATCACTCTGTGTCAGGATACATACCGCGTGACGACCGCTGACGGTAACACGCGCGAGTTCTGGGAACGAAACCTGCGGTTCAAAACGGATTCCAGCGACGATGGGCCCGCGCCGGGACGCCCCGCCATCCTTCGCGCCGGGATGATGGGTGACCGTGCCGCTGTGATCTTTGCTCTTCCCAACGAAATCAGCGCTTTCATTGCTCACAAATGCTGACAAGCCGTCTTCTATGACGCAGAAGGACTGCCATGGTTTGGCGCCCGCGCGCGCCATCCAGGTGGAGGGGAAGCGGGCCTTTCCAGAAATTGCAGGTCTGCGTTAGTTGTGCGCATCACAATGGCCGATCGCCGACAAACCGCATGTACTCTCTTTGGCCTTGAGCGCCGAACTGAATGACCGTGTAGGTCTCGGGTACGCCGCCTTCCATCCCGGGAGAACCAAAAGGCATTCCCGGAACCGCCAGGCCGGATGCGTTCGGCTTCTCGTCCAGGAAGCGTTTCAGGGCTGATGCCGGGACATGGCCTTCTATGGCGTATCCATCGACGTCAGCGGTGTGGCACGCAGCGAGGTCCGGTGGCACACCCAGCCGTTGTTTCACTGCATCGAGGTTTGCCGTATCCACTGTCTTTACTTCAAAGTCGGCGTTCGCGAGGTGTTGTGCCCAACCTGTGCAGCAGCTGCAGTTAGGATCTTTATGCACCGTGATTATGCGATGCTGGGACGCGCGGCCATTGCCTATGATGAGAATACCCGCGCCGGCAACGAGGGCGAAGACTGATCGTCGGCTCAACGAGAGGCCTTTTAGCATCGTCGCATCTCCAGGGCATTGTAACGCATGCGGGCCATCACGTGGTCGGACTTTTCACATTACCAATATAAGTGCGACCGCATTAAACGTGAACGATCCAAACCCGCCGGGCAACAGCCGGGGGCCGCCGCTCACGGGGACGGCGTGATCGATTGAACTGTGTAGTTGCTGCCGGAGTGAACTGAACCTTGGCTCCCGTCCCACAGTCGCCATGGCTGCCATGGCGCTTTCGAGCGTAAGTTGGGAAACAGCCGTCGGATTCGAAGACTGAGGCTCGCCTGAACGCGGATGCGGGGCCAGTGGGCCGGAGCGGCGAATGCCCCTTTGTACCGTGTGGGGGTAGGACAGTGCCTCCGCGGGCCTCGATCCCATGGGTATTGGCCGATTCGGTGGCCGATCGACGCATCAAACGCGGCGGTTTGGTGATGCTCGGGGCCATTGGCCGAGGTTTACATAGTGGGCAGCCCTCATCCACTGGTAGCGACCGGTTGCCCCCAGTTCCTCCTGGTTCCGGTTGACTTTTCCCGCGGCAAGCGAATAATCGTTTGATAAAACAGAGGGATATGATAATCGCCGAAAGCGGGGCAGGCGATGAACGCAAAGACGATTACACGCGCGGACCTCTGCGAGGCGGTCTACCAGAAGGTAGGCCTGTCGCGTACGGAGTCTGCCACACTTGTGGAACTGGTGCTGAAGGAGATCACCGATTGCCTTGAACGAGGCGAGACGGTGAAGCTGTCGTCCTTTGGCTCTTTCGTGGTCCGCAAAAAGGGCCAACGAATCGGTCGCAATCCGAAGACCGGCAAGGAAGTTCCAATCTCTCCGCGCCGCGTCATGGTGTTCAAGCCGTCTGCGATCCTCAAGCAGCGCATCAATGGCTTGCCCGAAGGTGCAAATGGCAGCGACAAAGACGACTAAGCTTGGGGTGGTCTAAAGGGCGAGGCTGTGGTGGAAAAGGCGCCGGACGCATTCCGGACCATTAGCGAAGTGGCGGTCGATCTCGACGTGCCACAGCACGTCCTGCGCTTCTGGGAAAGCCGCTTCCGCGAAATCAAGCCGATGAAACGCGGCGGCGGCCGCCGCTACTACCGCCCCGAAGATGTGGCGCTGCTGCGCGGTATCCGGCACCTCCTCTACGGCGAGGGCTACACGATCCGCGGCGTGCAACGCATCATCCGCGAGCAGGGCATCAAATTTGTGCAGGCTGCGGGACGGCCCGTCCCCCGACCGACTCAGCCCGAGCCCGAGGAGTTGACCGAGGAGGTTGATGCCACCCCGGAGACCGCAGCCGCCGAAGCCGAACGCAGCCGCGGCCTCTTCGCCTTGCTTCCCGCCCTTCTGGGCGATCGTAACGAGCCGCCGGGACCGGAGTTTGCCCCGGAAGATATCCGTCCCGAATCGTCGGCGTCGCCTTCGCAGCGAGCGGTTCCACCGGTCCCTGGCTCGATCGGCATGCCTCGCGAAGATCTCCGGCGACTGCAGACCGCGTTGCATGAGATGGCCGAATGCCGCAGGCTCCTCGACGTGGCACTTCGCGAGAATGCGTGAGGCCCAAAGGGACCCTAGCCGCACTCCATACGGGAGCCTGATGCGAGCCTGCCGGAGGTGATCACCCGCCGGAGATGATCATATGCCCCCCGTGCCGCGATCAGGAGAATGGCCACGAGCTAGAAAGCAAGACGCGGAGACGCCATGAAGGTTACGCCATTGTCCAACGCGCTCGGCGCCGAGGTCACCGGGCTCGATCTGCGCCAGCCACTGGGCGACATCGCCGTGACCGCAATCAAGGACGCCTTCGACCAGCACATCGTGGTCGTGTTCCGCGAACAGGAGCTGTCGGAGGAGGATCAACTCCGCGCTGCCGGATATTTCGGGAAAGTCCATATCCGGCGCAAGCCGGCGACAACCCGCGATCCCGGCGGCCAGTTCGACACGCCGTTCATGCTGGTCACCAACATCATCGAGAACGGCAAGTCGGTCGGTGTGTTCGGGGACGGCGAGATGTGGTTTCACCACGATACCAGTTACTACCCGAAGCCGCATCGTGCGACCTTGCTTTACTCGATGAAGCTGCCGTCCTGGGGCGGCAATACCTGCTTCTCCAACATGTACAAGGCCTACGAGAATATTCCCCAGCCGTTACGGGATAAGCTCGAACGCAAGAAGGTGCTCCAGGTTCACGACTACAAGCGCCGCGAGCGGCTCGACCTCGACAAGATCGACCTCGACAGCGTGCGCCATTACGAGCAGCCGATCTTCATCACTCATCCGGCGACCGGCCGGAAGGCGCTGTACATCAGCCGGCTGATGTCGGCGCGAATTCTCGGGCTCTCACGCGACGAGAGCGACGCCGCACTCGAACAGCTCTTTGAGATCTCGGAGGACCCGGCGATCGTCTACGAGCACGAATGGAAGCTCGGCGATCTCGTGATCTGGGATAACTGGTGCTCGATCCATGCCCGCAAGGATTTCCCGCGCGAGGAGCCGCGCTTGATGCGGCGGCTCACGATCGAAGGGCAGGCGATGCGGTTCTGAGCGCGGAGCGGAATCGGCTTGTCGTGTCCCGGGCGCAGCGCAGCACGAAATGATGCGCTGCAGATCCGGGGCCTCGACTTTTGTGAATGCAAAGTAACCGGAGCCTACGGCCGGCTGGCCTGGCTCCGTAGCGCCTCCAGCTCGGCTTCGCTGCGCGGCGTGATCACTGCAACCTTGCGCGTGCGGTAGTAGGGCACGATGACCTGCATGGGCTGGCCCTCACGCTCCAAAAGCGAGATATGACGCGCCTCGGTGCCGCGATTGGGCAGGTCGAACAGCGTCCACTGCGACGTCGTGGGATTGAACTTGGCGACCTTGTCGGTGCTCCAGAGATTGGTCCACACGTTATGGTTCCTGTCGACCGAGACCTGATAGGGCTGATGCGCTTCCGGGTTCGGTAGCGGCATCAACGTGACCTGCTTGGTATTGATGTCGACCCGGCCGAGATTGCCGCCGAAGGAATTGCCGATCCAGACGGTGTTGCCGTTCTTGTCGGCGCCCATCCGCCGCGACCCTTGCGCCCAGGCAAACGGCGCGTTGAAATCGGGCGCCACGAACGTCTCGTACATCTTGGCCTGTTCGGGCGTGAGATTCTCGACCACCGCCTGCTCCGGCGGCATCTTGAACTCATGCGAGCGTCCGGTCGTGATGTCGCTGTAGTTGACGAGGTCCTGGCTCATCAGCAGCCACCAGCCGTTGCCGGCGCTATCGGCGGCGAGACCGTACACCGTCGCCGTGCCGTGCTTATTCTTGTAGGTCACCGATTTGAATTCAGTGAATTTCTCCTCGGCGATGTTGAAGTGCAGCGCACCATCAGGCGTCGTGACCCAGATATTGCCCTTCATGTCGGCATCGATCGTGCCGGCGGTGCCCGACATCGGCTGGGGCGGGTAATAGACCTTGAGCTGCTCGGTTTTAGGATCAAGCTTGGCGAGCCCGCCGTGCCCGCGCTGCACATGGGAGCGAATGTTGAACCACAGGAGACCGTTCTCGTCGCGGACGATGCCGTGGCTGCCGGCCACGATGCTGCGGCGATCCGGCATCGTGAAATGCTTCACCGAGCCGGTCTTGGCATCGATCCGCGCATAGGAGGTGACGTGGCTCGGGCGCGAGTAGACGATCCAGATATTGCCGTCGAGATCGGCGGCCGCATCGTGCACGCCGGCCATGTGCCCGCTTTCGGAGGGCGTGCCGAGCATCCAGTCGCTCCCGTCATTGGTCTGGACGTGATTGTCCTCGGTCGGGAAGTCGTACTCCTTGACCACGATGCGCGCCGCTTCGCCGGAGGGGCGTGGCTGCAGATCGAACCGCATCGAGCTCTCTTCGGGCCCACGGGCGCGAGCGAGATAGGCCGCCAGTTCGCGCTGATGGAAGTCGATGTTCGGCGTCATGCGCTTATCCGGCCGCGGGTAGGTGCCGTTGACGTTGACCTGTTTCATCAGGTCCATGATCTTGAACCAGCCATCTTCATCGAAGCGGTGCTGCAGGACATAACTGGCGCTGTGGCACCCGGTGCAGTTCTTGCGCACCTGCGTCTTCATGCGGAAATCTTCCGGCGTGTCGCCGGGAAGCGCAGCCAGGAATTCGTCGCCGGGAAGCTGGCGAATCCAGGCCTCTCGGTCGGTGATCGGCTTGAGCACGAAATTCTGCTGCCGCGATTGCCCGACCGTCACGTTGCTGCGTGCGGTCTCGAATTGCACCGCCTGTGCCCAGACGCGGTAATTTCCCTCCGGCAGCGGCGGGAAATGATAGTTGCCGGACTGGTCCGTGTAGACGCTGATGGTGACGGTTGAGCCTTCGGCCTTTGCCGAAACAGTGACACCGCCCATCCTTTCGCCGGATGCGGCCGTGATGGCGCCGGACAACGGTGCGTCGGCGAACGCGGGTAGCGACATTGCGTCGAGCGCGACCGCGATGGCGATGAGACTGACGCTGGCAAGCTGGCGTGCGTTTGTCATGGCATTCTCCCGATGAGTTTTTGATTGTTGCAACCTGCAATCGGCGATTACTTCGGCGGCAGGTTCACCACCTGGTGCCCAGGCGGCAGTACTGCCAGGTAGGCGGCGATGGCCGCGATCTGATCCGTGTTGAGCATGTATTTGAAGCCGGGCATGCGCGGGGTGCCGTTGGCAACGACCTCGCGCACGATCTCTTCCCGTCCGCCGGCGGTCTCGCGCGACAGCTCCGGACCATACATGCCGGAAACCAGCGTCGGTCTCGTGTGGCAGACGCCGCAATGCTGATCGACCAATCGCCGGCCCAACATCTGCGTTTGATTGAGTTCGACGTCTGCTGCCGGTGCGGATTGTACCAGACCGGCGAGCAAGAGCGCCGACACCATAGCGCTGCGTTTCATAGCGCCGCCTCCCTTGTTCGTTTTTGATTTTTGAAAACGCGACCAGCTTAGCGCATGTCCGGGATCAAGTGGGAACCGGTTTTCCGAAAGGACATGCGCCACGCAAAGAGCTGGGGCGCATTCCGATGCTACCTCATCGGGATGCGCTCCAGACCGCTTTCGGCGTCTCGACAAGGAGACGGTTGGAAAATTACCAGCGGGGCCATATGGTCCGGCTCCCACCCAGTGTGGCGGTTCAGAAGTCCGCATCATTCTTGCGGCGAGTCCGACATGCGGACTTCTGAACCAAAGCCACACTAGATTCAAAGAGTTGCTAGTGTCCTTCGATTCCGAAGTTCGTATAGGAGGGCGCTGCGAAATGGTACGAACTTCGGAATCGGGACACTAGTGCTGCGGTTCAGAAGTCCGCACAGCCTGTCAGGCGCCTGCAAACTCATGAGAATTGTCAATACCTTCATCGGCGCCCCGATCCAACGAGTCGAGGACTTGCGATTCCTGCGCGGGCGCGGGCAGTACGTCGACGACCTGACGCGGCCGGGACAGTGGCACGCCGCAATCGTGCGCAGTCCGGTGGCCTACGGTCGGCTTCGTTCGATCGATACGTCCGCGGCGTTGGCATTGCCGGGCGTGTATGCGGTCGTCACCGCGCAAGACCTGAGCCAGCCGATACCGACCATCCCGTTCCGGCGGCCAAACCCGACCATCGCGCCCTATGCGCAGCCGGTGCTGGCCGATGGCGTCGTCCGCTACGTCGGCGAACCGGTGGCCCTCGTCCTGGCGGATTGCGCCGAGCGCGCCGAAGACGGCGCGCAGGCGGTCGCGCTCGATATCGAACATTGGCCGGCGGTCGCCGATCGCCATGCGTCTGCGCGCGGTGAGACACTGCTGGTGGTGGGCACGGCGGGGAACTGCGCCGCGGTGTTCACCGCCAATGACGGCGACGCCGACGCGGCCTTCCGCGCTGCCGCGTATACTCGCCGCGAGCAATTCCGTGTGCAGCGGGTGACTGCGATGACGATGGAAACGCGCGGCCTGCTGGCGGAGTGGGACGAGGCGACTGGGCGACTGAGCGTATCTGGCGCGGCGAAGCTTCCGTTCTTCAACCGCCGCACCATGGCGGCGATGATGAAGCTTCCGGAGGAGGCGGTCGACTATGTTGAATACGACGTCGGCGGCGGCTTCGGTGCGCGCGGGGAGTTCTATCCGGAGGATTATCTGGTCGCTTTCGCGGCCCGCAAATACGGCCACCCGGTGAAATGGGTCGAGGACCGCCGCGAGCACTTCATGGCGATCGCGCATTCGCGCGAGACCGAGTGCGATCTGGAGATCGCGCTCGACCGCGACGGGACGATCATCGGCCTGCGCGGCGATATCTGGGTCGATATCGGCGCTTATGTCCGGCCGAACGGCATGACGCCGGTGCGCAACGTCGCGCAGTTCACGTCCGGTCCATATCGGGTTCCGAACATGCACCTGAAGGCGCACGCGATGGTGACGAACAAGACACCGTCCGGAACCTATCGCGGCCCCGGCCGCTTCGAGGGTTGCTTCTTCATGGAGCGGCTGCTCGACATGGCAGCGAAGGACTTGGGTCTTGACCGGCTTGAAATCCGGCGGCGCAATCTCATCGCGCTGTCGGAGATGCCGTATCCGCTCGTGCCGGTGCGGCCGAACGACGGTTTCGGCGATACCGCCTGCGACAGCGGCGATTATTCAAGCACGTTCGATCGCTGCGTTAAGGACGCCGGCTGGCACGACAAGCTTAAGCTGAACGGCAAGCTGGTCGACGGCTGCTATCACGGCGTCGGCGTGGCCTGCTTCATCGAGGGCGGCGGATCGGGGCCGCGCGAGAATGCACGCATCGTGATCGAGCCCGACGGCTCGTTTGCGGTCTATGTGGGTTCATCGGGCGTCGGGCAAGGCGTCGAGACGATCATGGCGCAGGTTGCCGCCGACGCGCTTGAAGTGCCGATCGAACGGGTCAAGGTCTATCATGGCTCGACGACCTATCTGAAGGAGGGCTACGGCTCCTACGGTTCGCGCGCGACGGTGATGGGCGGCAGCGCGATCGTGCAGACGGCGAACGCGCTGGTCGAGAAAATCCGGACAGCGGCCGCAGAACGGCTTGGCGTTTCGCCCGACGCGGTCACGCTGCAAGACGGCGTCGCGTCTGCGCCGGATGGGCGGCACGTGACGCCGGCAGAACTCGCCGGGCTGTCCGTCGATGGCAAGTTCGACAATTCGAAAGCGACCTACAGCTATGGCACCGCCATGGCGCACGTCGCCGTCGACCCACGCATCGGCAGCATCGACGTGCTCGACTATGTGGTCGTGGACGACGTCGGCCGCATCGTGAATCCAGAGACACTGCACGGCCAGGTGATCGGCGCGGCCGTGCAAGGGCTCGGCAGCACATTCACCGAAGAGATCGCCTACGACGAGCACGGCCAGCTCCTGGTCGGATCGCTCGTCGACTATATGGTGCCGCTCGCCACCGACTATCCGAACCTGCGCGCGGTCTCGCTCGAAGAGCATCCATCGCCCAACAATCCGCTCGGGGCCAAGGGCGCGGGCGAGGGCGGGATCATTCCGGTCGGCGGCGCGGTGTCGAACGCAGTCGCAGCGGCGCTGTCGTCGCTGGGCGTCGAGCCGCGCGTGTTGCCGCTCACGCCGCCACGAATTTGGCAGCTTATCCAGGACGCGCAGAAGCGGTCGTAGGGTTGCGCCGAGGAGCCCGCCATCGCAGGCAAGTGTACGCAGCCTCAAGTGCGGCCAGATATGCGGCTGCATCGGGGCCAGCATGGTTCGAGAGACGGTCGGCCGTTCCGCCTCCCTCCTCACCATGAGGGTCGAGGTTGCGCCTCAAATCCCCATCATCTTGAGCTGGAATTCCGGATAGCGCAGTCCGGACGCAGCTTGCGGCGGAAATGCATCCGAGAGCGCGCGGACTTCTGCGTCGGACAATGTCACGTCCACGGCGGCTGCGTTCTGCTCCAGATATTTCCTGCGCTTGGTGCCGGGGATCGGGACGATGCCGTCGCCCTGCGCCAGCAGCCAGGCGATCGCGACCTGCGCCATCGTGCAACCTTTCCGGTCCGCAATCGCCCTGATCGGTTCGAGCAGGCTGAGGTTCTTTTCGAAATTTCCTTCCTGGAAACGCGGATGCGCGTGCCGCCGGTCGGCCTCGATCAGATCGCTGCGCTTCTGGAACGTGCCTGAGAGAAAGCCGCGGCCGATCGGCGAATAAGGAACGAGCCCGATCCCAAGCTTGTGCAACGTCGGCAGAATCTCCGCCTCGACGTCGCGGCTCCACAGCGAATATTCGGTCTGCAGCGCGGCCAGTGGGTGGGTCTTGTGGGCGCGCCGCAACGTGTTGGCGCCGGCCTCGCAAAGCCCGAGGTAACGGACCTTGCCCTGTTCAACCAGCCGCGCCATCGCGCCGACGGTATCTTCGATCGGAACGTTCGGATCGATCCGATGGGCGTAATAGAGATCGATGTGATCGATGCCAAGCCGCTTGAGGCTCGCCTCGCAGGCGACCGGAACGTAATCGGGCCTGCCGTTCACGCCGCCGCGCTGGCCGCCCGGGCCGCGAATGTTTCCGAATTTAGAGGCGATGAAATATTTGTCGCGACGGCCTTGGACGGCCCGGCCAACGAGCTGCTCATTGACGCCGGCGGCATAGGCATCCGAGGTGTCGAGGAGCGTGATCCCGAGTTCGGCGGCACGATGAATGGTCGCGATCGATTCCACGTCATCGGGAACGCCGTAGTCTGCACTCATCCCCGAGCATCCGAGCCCAATTGCAGAAACGCGAAAGTCCTTCCCTAGGAGGCGGTATTTCATTGTGTGACCCTTGACGTTTTTTAATGCGACAAGCCGACGAAATCGGTTCGAAACCTGCAGCGGGTGGGCGCTACTCTTGAAGCGATTTCGTGCGAAGCACAAGGCCTCCAACGCCGCGTCGATCCGATCAGGCCCGCGCGAGATGCATCGATACGACATTGCCGGAAGCTTCGCGATCCGAGTACATTATCCGCCAACACGCCGGCGATGGACCGGGGGACCAAGGAGATAGGGATATGGACACGCTCAGTCGCCGCACGTTTCTTGCCGGGACCGCGCTTGCGCTCGCAGGCGGCGGCGTGCGGCCTTCGTTTGCGCAAGCCGTCGACATGGCGGCGGCCAAGAAAGAAGGCAAGGTGGTCTGGTATTGCTCGGTGCCGGTCGCGACCGCGCAGAAGATCGGCAATCTGTTTCAGGCCAAGACCGGGATCAACGTCGAGCTGTTCCGCTCGGGCGGGTCGAACATCCTGCGGCGCTTCCAGCAGGAGGCCGCCAGCGGCAAGGTGTTCGTCGACGTGCTGACCCATTCCGATCCCGCCGCTGCCAATGCGCTGACCAAGAAAGGGATGTTCGTTCCATTCAAGGCAACCGATTTCGACAAGGTGCCCGTCGAGGTCAAGGATGCGCAGGGCATGCATGTCGCCCAGCGCCTCAATGTGATGGCGATCTACGTGCGCGACGATATGCTCGCCGAGGCGGACCGGCCGAAGACCTGGACCGATCTTCTGAACCCGAAATACAAGGGCAAGATCGTGATGCCGGATCCCAACTTCTCGTCCTTGTTGGTCGTCATCGCCGGCACGCTGGGGAAAGTTCACGGCTGGCAGTATTTCGAGAAGCTGCGTGCCAATGACATCATGGTTGTACAGAGCAACCAGCAGGTCTCCGACATGGTCAAACGCGGTGAGCGTCCGATTGCGATGGCGGCCGATGCTGCCTATGTAGGGCCGTCGCGCAAACAGGGCTTGAAGGTCTCGATCCTCTATCCAAGCGACGGAGCTTTTGTGATCGCGTCGCCGAGTTCCGTTATCAAAGGGTCGCCCAATCCGAACGCGGCCAAGGCGTTTGCCGACTTCATGCTGAGCCGGGACGTCCAGGAGCTATTCCCGAGCGAATACCTCTACTCGGCACGCACCGATATCGGCGGTCCGCCCGGATTTCCGTCGCTGACGTCGTTCAAGATCCATCCGGTCGACTACGACTATGTGGAAGCGGAGAGCGCTCGGATTCGCAGGCGGTTCTCGGAAGCGATGCAGTAGGCGAGGGCCCGGAGAGGGCCACCCTTGCGCCTCGTGCCGCGCCAGCGTAAATGCTGCCCCCTGTCGGAGCGTAGCGCAGCCCGGTTAGCGCACCAGTCTGGGGGACTGGGGGTCGGAGGTTCGAATCCTCTCGCTCCGACCATATCCCCAGCGATGTGGCTGATAATTCGCAACTATCTGCGAACTCTCGCCTTTTCCCTGCGAGTGGAATACACAACCGCGTACACAGGCGCGCGGTGCAGATGGTCAAGCCCTACCACGACGCGAAGGGGGCGTTCACGGCGCGCAAGCGCATTCCTCGGCTTGCGCAGGATGAGTACGCGGCCCTTTACGGCCAGCGCCATGAGGTGAAGTTTTTCGAGCCGCCTACGACCCCGCGTCACGAACAGCTTCAGAAATTCCATGACTGGTTGGCGGAGACTGAGGGCCGGATAGCCGCAATCATCGCGGCGCAGAAAGGCGAGGGCACATCGCTCACGCCACGCCAAGCCCGCGCGCTGGCAGGCCAGTGGTACCTATGGTTCGTAGAGCGACACCCGGTCACCGATGAGCGGCATTGGGCAGGATTGCGCGACCGTGTGCATGAAAAGCTCACGGACTATGTGTCCGACGAAGCCGAGGCCCAAGACCCCGACGCTCTGTATCGAGAGAACCCTAAGGTCCGCGAGGCCATCATGCCGCTACTCGCCGACATAGGTGAGACGGCCCAGTTCCTTGCGCTCAAGCGTATAGCGCTTAACAACGACGCGCGTGGGCTATTCCTCGACAACGTGTATGACGATCTAGCGGTGGCGCTCCAGCGGCTCATGAGGACCGCTAGGGGTGACTACAGCCCAGACAAGTATCCTGAACGCTTCCCGGCGTTCGAGGGGTCAGACAGCGGCATAACGCCTTGGCAGTTGTTTGAGATGTGGGTTGAGCAACGCGCACCGGCAGCCGGGACGGTCGAGAGCTGGACCTACGTGTTCGAGGCGATGGCTAAGCACTTCTCAGAGCGTAGCGCCGCGTCAATCTCGCCTGATGAAGCCGATGAGTGGATCAAGAGCCTGATCAACAGCAGGCGGTCTGCGCGCACCGTTAAGAAAACCTGGCTCAATGCCAGCAACACTGTCTTTCGCTGGGCGGTGGAGCACAAGAAGGTAAACCGCAATCCGTTCGCTGACGTGAAGGTCACGGTGCCGAGGCAACGCAAGCACCGCGAGACCAAGGCTTTCAAAAAAGATGAGCAGCAGACAATCCTACGCGCTGCGTCGGCCGTCAGCGACAGTGGCAAGCGTGTAGATGACGCTGCGAAGCGCTGGGTAGCATGGTTGTGCGCCTATACAGGTGCGCGGCCTGGAGAGATGACACAGCTACGCGGTAGCGATGTCGTCAAGCAAGACGATGTCAATGCGCTGAAGATCACTCCTGAGGCTGGAACGGTGAAGGGCGGCGCAACGCGCGTCGTACCCATCCATCAGCATCTGATTGCCCAAGGGTTCCTAAAGTTCGTCGCGCGACGCGGACAAGGCCCGCTGTTCTACACGCCTCGGAAGCGGCCAGCGGTTGCCAAAGGGGCCAAGGGGCGAAAGCCACCATATGCGCAAGTACGTCAACGGCTGGCGGGCTGGGTGCGCGCTATCGGTGTCACCGACAAACACGTATCGCCAAACCACGGATGGCGGCACACGTTCAAGCAGATTGCCGACCGTGTGGGCATCTCAGAGCGGATGTCTGACTACATCACGGGCCACGCCCACAAGAGCGAAGGCTCACGCTATGGCGAGCCGACGCTGAGCGACATGGCGAAGGCACTAAAGAAATTCCTGTCAATCGGCGTTCAAAAATTGCACGCCGAATAACAGTTCGCGAGGCCGGCGATGTCCCGCTGGGACGGTGGTCGTGGTGACCTCGTTTATTCGGCTGGCGGCGGCTCGTCCGCACCCCGCTGCACACGTTGAGGCACCCGATCCGGACATCATCATGAGGCGCTCGACGACCTCCGAAAGGACCATGACCCCAGCGAAGGCATCAACCGCGAGCGCGGTGAAAACGGCAAACAATGCGCGGCTCACCTGTAGGACCGACAATCACATATCAGCCTGCACTCGCCCCGCCTTGCCGCGGACCGGCATCAGATCGGTGCTTGACAGCAGGCCGCAATTAAAGGGCCAAATAACACTCGAGAGCGACAAGCGGCTGAATATCCAAGTTGAGACTGGACTTCTCATCGACGCCGGCGGGTGAAGCCCGGCAGGCGGGACGGGAAGACATCGAATCGCCCCCGGTGGTGAGTGAACTCGAACGCCCAGCCAACACGAGTCGAATCTTGGAGGAAGTATGTGAGCGAGCAAACCTGAAGGAAGCATTGCGGCAGGTGAGGGGCAACAAAGGTAGCGCTGGCATCGACCGGATGACGGTCGATCAACTTGGCGACTATCTGAAGCAGCACTGGCCGGTCATTCGGGAGCAATTGCTCGACTATTGAAATGGTCGCGGCCAATGCGAGGCCTGGCACACAACATTCAGTGTCCTATACAGCGCACCGCTGTTCGACGTAACTTGCAACGTCAAGCGCCAGTTCCTTGAGATAGAGCTGGTGAAGTGTAGAACGGGCGCACTGGACAGCGCGCCCACCTCGGATAAGCACATGCAATTCTTCGCGCGACCATTGAGCCGCTGGAGGGTGAGTGGGGAGCGAATCCAAGGGCAGTCGGTCAGGCCCTCTTCGCTAGAAACGCTTTCTAATGCACGCGTCACGCTATCGCTCGTCCGAGCCGGAAACATCGTTGAGGCACGAGTCCTGACCCGCTGCTGCTTGGAAAACTTCTTCTGGATCACTGCACTGCAGGCGTGGTCGTCTCGACATGGTCTCTCCTGATTCGCAGGCCACAGCGTGCCTGCCATCAGGCAGAAATTCCACTTAGCGCCCTGTTCAAAATTCCGGAGCCGGCTCTATGCCGCGGCGGGCCAAACGGGATCACGAGCGAGCACATAGATGGCATGAATGACCATCATAAAAAAATCGTGGCTACACCGGAGATTTCAGCCGTTCTAAACGCTCGTGGAGGATCAAAGTGCTTCAACACCAGGGATTTCGGCACAGAGGGCGAGCCTACCGGACATTGGGGCGAACCATCAGCCAGCAATCACAGGGAGGTAGCAGGTGACATCGGCAGCAGAAAACGAGACGCTGACACGCGTCGGCGCGGGTACCCCCGCCGGTGAACTGTTGCGCCGCTATTGGCATCCAGTGGCCGCAGCCGGTGAGTTGACCGAAGAAAAGCCGATCAAGGCCGTAAAGCTTCTTGGTGAGAAACTGGTTGTTTTTCGGCTGCCGCCCCAGCCCAACGAATCCAAACCACGCTACGGTCTGGTAGCTGAACAATGCGCGCACCGGCTCGCCTCTCTCGCCTACGGACGGGTGGACGACGAAGGCATACGTTGCCCGTATCACGGTTGGAAGTTCGAGCTCGGCGGCCGTTGTGTGGAGCAACCTGCCGAACCGGCTGACAGCATCCAAAAGAACCGAATACGTCAGCGCGCCTATCCAGTGCAAAAACTCGGGGGGCTGCTGTTTGCGTACCTGGGCCCCGCTCCTGTACCACTGCTGCCACGATGGGACGCGCTCGCTCGTCAAGACGGTAGACGTTGGATCGTTGTCGATTCGGTAATCGAGTGCAATTGGCTGCAGCCCATGGAGAACTCAGTCGACCCCGCCCACTTTTATTGGTTGCACGGCAGCCTCAGCCCGCCAAGCGTTTTAGGCCCCAGGCAAATGACGCAATACCAGGAAAAATACGAGTTCCGCCGCTTCGAATACGGCATCATGAAGCAGCGCATCACTCCCGGCAAAAATCCAGGCGACCCGCCGATGATTGATGAGCATCCCTTAGTGTTTCCAACGACGCTGCGCCTTGACATCGATTTGCGTGGCACCAATCAAGTGCGACATGTTCTTCAAATTCGTGTGCCAATGGATGACACCAATACATGGCACTACAGCGTCAACTTCGTTCCTTCCGCCACTGAGTGCTCACCAGCGGATAGCGATGCGCCGTATGAGTATTGTCCGCTCAAGAGCTCAGACGGACAATACAACATGAATCTTGTGCTGGCGCAGGATGCGATGGCCTGGGAAACGCAAGGGCTCATCACCGATCGCACGCAGGAGCACCTTGGAACCTCGGACCGCGGCATTGTTATGTTGCGTCGGATGTTGAAGGAGCAAATCGAGATCGTGCAGAGCGGCCGGGATCCGTTGGGTGTTATCCGGGACCCGGCACAAAACACCATCATTGAATTCCACACGAGGCAGGACCGAATTGGTCTGTCCAGTTCATCGAGAGAAGAGCAAACCGTGTAGGGCGAACATGGCCGAAACGGTCAATATACAAAGTATGCGTGAACGTGTCGCTAAAGCCTGTCGTGTGCTTGGCAAGCTGCAGTTGACCACGAGTATGAGGGGGCATATCAGCGCGCGTTTGCCGGAAAGTGACACCCTTCTCATTCGTGCACGAGGGCCCGGCGAGGCCGGGGTCCGGTTCACGTCCGCCGAAGATGTAATCACGATCGATCTTGACGGTAACAAGTTGGACGGTCGCGATGATCAGGAGCCGCCGATGGAATTCTTCATCCATACTTGGCTCTATCGTACGCGTCCGGAAATTCACGCGGTGCTCCACGCGCACCCGTCAACGGTTGTTTTGTTTACAATCTGCAACAAGCCGCTGGAGCCTCTTTTTGGCGCTTACGACCCGAGCTGCCTGCGTTTATTGTCACAAGGCATCTCAACCTATCCCCGCAGCGTTCTAATTTCAAACAACGACCTTGGTCGAGAATTTGCCGAGGCGGCGAATCACGGCCAGGCATGCCTCATGCGCGGCCACGGAATCACGACTTGTGGCTCTAGCGTCGAGGAGACCACACTAACGGCAATCAAACTTAATGAGTTGGCTGACATTAATTACCGCGCAAATCTTCTGGGGAATGCGGAGCCCATCCCACCTGATGAGCTAGCATCCTTCACACCCAGCAAGACCGGTACAGACCCGTACGACGCTCCGTTATGGCGTTACTACTGCCGGCTGCTGGGAGAAGACTCATAGAATGCATGTCTGAGGCTTTGGCTATTCGGTGACTTTCGATCCCTGTGGCAGGAAAGGACGCGCGATGAAGGGCAAAATGATCGGCTGCGTGCTAGTCGCGTGCTCCCTGACATGGGCTTTGAGCGTCAATGCTCTGGATTATCCCAGCAAACCGATCCAAATCGTTGTTCCATTTTCAGCTGGAGGGGGAGTCGATGGCGTAGCCCGCCTCTTGGCATATCAGTTTCAGCAAAAATGGGGGCAACCCGTCGTCGTCGACAACCGAGGCGGATTCAATGGAAATATTGGTACCGAGTTGGTAGCTCGGGCACGGCCAGACGGCTATACGCTGCTAATTGCAACGCAGGGGCAACTGGCCATCAGTAAGAGTCTTTACGCTAGGCTCAGCTATGATCCGGATCAGCTCGTGCCGGTATCGGTTATAGCGACCGGCGCTAGTGTGCTGGTCGTTCACCCAAAAATCTCGGCCGTTAACGTCCGGGAGTTGATTGACTTTGCCAAAGCCAATCCAGACCGACTTAACTACGCGTCACAAGGCATCGGCAGCTCAGCTCACTTAACGGGTGAAATGTTCAAATTGTTAGGCGGGTTTAAGATGGTGCACGTGCCTTACAAAGGCAGCTCTCCCGCACTGTTAGATCTCGCTGCTGGTAGGGTGGAGATGATGTTCATGGAAATCGGCGGCGCCCTTCCCTTGATCCGCTCCGGTATTGTTCGAGCGCTCGCCGTTGGCAGCGAAAATCGAAATCCCAATTTGCCCGACGTCCCTGCCATGGCTGAATTTCTTCCGGGGTTCCTCACTAAGAATTGGACCGCAATGGCTGCGCCTCCAAAAACGCCGCCGACGATCGCAGCCCAGATTTCCAGTGCTGTGGCAGAAGCACTGAAGCAGGCGGAGGTAGCTAAGAGACTGCATAAACTGGATGTCGTGCCGATCGGCGGTTCCCCAGCGGAAATGGCGGACTTCCTGACACAAGAGCGCGAGCGGTGGCGCAATGTGATCAATATCACCGGAACTAGAGTGGATTAGTCGGAGAAGGCATCAAAGCCATGAGGATATCGCCAAAGTAAGGTTTTCATAAGCGCGAGTGTCGGTTGCGAGGAATAGGGGAGATACACATGACCAGCTACACCGAAGCATTCCAGGATATTCCGGGCACCACGGTCTTTGACATCCATCGATCCCGTCTCGGCTACCACCTGAACATGTTCTGCATGTCGCTGTTGAAAGTGGAGAACCGTGAATCCTTTAAGGCAAACGAGCGGGCGTATCTTGAGAGTGTGCCGATGACCGAAGAGCAGCGACAGGCGGTGATGGATCGAGATTACGCGCGCATGATTTCGCTAGGCGGCAACATCTATTTCCTTGGGAAGCTAAGTGCAGCTGACGGCGTTGCTTTCGGAGACATGGTAGCCAGCATGACAGAGGGCTTGAAGGAAGACTATGCGAGGATGATGTCGGTCGGCGGGCGTTCGATTGAGGGTAACCGCAGCAAATCGGAGAGGTAAAGGCGTGGCGAAGATCATAGCCGGGGTGGCAACATCTCATATCCCTAACATCGGCGTTGCCCTCGATACCGGCAAAGCTGGTGATCCGCAGTGGAAACCCGTATTTGAAGGCTACGACTACTCGAAGAAATGGATAGCCGACAAAAAGCCAGATGTGGTGATCCTCGTTTACAACGACCACGCCTCAGCGTTCTCTCTGGAGTTGATTCCAACCTTCGCCATTGGCTGCGCTAACGAGTTTCAGCCGGCGCAAACTGTGTGGGGGCCGAGACCCGTTCCTGTCGTTAAAGGCCACCCAGAACTCGCTTGGCACATTGCCCAATCCACAATTCTTGACGAATTCGACATGACGGTCGTCAACAGAATGGATGTCGACCATGGGCTGACAGTGCCGTTGTCCCTTATGTTCGGTCAGCCGGACGACTGGCCGTGCAAGGTGATTCCACTCGCGGTCAACGTTGTGCAATTCCCGCCGCCCACCGGTAATCGTTGTTACAGCCTTGGCAAGGCAATCCGCAAAGCGGTCGAAACCTTTGACGAAGACCTCAAGGTAATGATCTGGGGGACGGGGGGCATGTCCCATCAGTTGCAGGGCGCGCGCGCAGGTCTCATTAACGCTGAGTTCGACAAGCAGTTCCTTGACAAGCTGTCGGCGGACCCAGAAGCGCTAGCCCGACTTTCTCACGTGGACTACGTGCGTGAAGCCGGTTCGGAGGGTATCGAACTGATCATGTGGTTGATCATGCGCGGCGCCCTCGACACGGAGGCACATGAAATCTACCGATTTCACTACGGCGTCCCAGTTTCGAACACAGCACTCGGCCACATGATTCTTGAAAATCCACGCTCGTGATCCTTGCATCCAAAAATGGAGCGCGAGTCTACATTAAAAGGGGTCCTGGCAGATGGTCCCGAAGAGCTGGGCTTCTGCCAGTTCGTGCTGTGCAGCTAGAACGAATCCCGCCACATCGTGCCCTGCGATGTCTACGATAGTCCCGCGGCGTTCCGAGACCACGTGGGCCGTAAGCACACGCAGAGCGTGGCCCAAGCGAAGGACATTGATCACTGTTCTGACGGCTTACAGGTTGAAACGCACATGACGCGGCGTGTGCGCGTGATAACGGAGACCTGGGAGACGCCGCTCATCACCTCGTATGACTTGCGGCTGATCGATGGCGGCCAGTTGCCCGCCTTTACCGCGGGCGCGCACATCGATCTTATGCTGCCCAATGAGCTCATCCGCAGCTACTCGCTCACCAACCCCCAGTCAGAGCGCCATCGCTACGTCATCGCCGTGCAGAAGGACCGCGCGAGCCGCGGCGGCTCGAAGTGGGTGCATGAGGCTTTACATCCGGGAAATGTCCTTGTGATCGATGGGCCGCGCAACAATTTCGTGCTGAACGAGACCGTGGAGAAATCGATTCTCATCGCCGGCGGCATCGGCATCACGCCGCTCTTATGCATGGCTGACCGCCTATCCACTCTGAAGCGCAACTGGGAGCTCATCTACTGCTCACGCAGGCGTGTCGACATGGCTTTCATCGAAATTCTCGCTCGCTTCGGCGAAAGGGTGCGCTTCAACTTCGATGAAGAACCCGGAGGCAAGATGCTTGACATCGCTGCGATCGTGCGCGCAGCGACGGCCAATGCGCATTTTTATTGCTGCGGACCCTTGCCGATGCTCGCGGCGTTCGAGGCGGCGACCGCCGAGTTGCCGCGCGAGCGCATACACGTCGAGTACTTCAGCGCCAAGCAGCAGCCGGCCGTGGCGGGCGGCTTCAAGGTGGTGCTCGCTAAGAGCGGCAGGGAATTCACAGTGCCGCCGAGCAAGAGCATCCTCGACACCCTGCTCGACGCCGGTCTCGACATCCCTTACTCATGTAAGGAAGGTGTCTGCGGCAGCTGCGAGACCAAGGTCCTTGAAGGTGCCCCCGACCATCGCGATCTCATTCTCACTCCCGAAGAGCGCGACGCCGGGAAGACGATGATGATCTGCTGCTCAGGCTCCAAGCGCGAGAAGCTGGTGCTCGATCTCTAAGGAATTCGGGGACGGAGCCGAACTAATTAGGGCTCCGTCCTGATGTCCGCTTCTCTAATCGGCCGTTTGGGGTCAAGCGCTTTCAGACTATCCGCCGCCAACAGTGTCGACGTCGCTCGCGGGCTCGTGCTTCTCTTCGGAATCGGCACCAAGGCCCTTCCATCATGGGATTCGAAGACGAGGCGGAACAATCTTTGGGGCGGCCTTGCCGTCTTACAGACAGTAGGTCCAAGCGGACATACGAACTCACCTCATCCATCGTCCCGCGAGGGACATCATTCCACCGCTCGGTGGAGCTCGAGTTTCCTCCCTATCGGATTTGATGCTGCAAGGTTTTCATGCGGCTGCTGCGGCTTGTTCCCGGGTCCACCGGAACTCGGTGCCGTCAACCCATATGCGATGCATGATTACAGCCAGCCGA
>WHTP01000165.1 GCA_009377695.1 Hyphomicrobiales bacterium
CATGAGCACGTATTGGCAGCCGGTCCCGGGCTCCGATGGCGTGTACGAAGGACGCGATCGGAAGACGAACGCGGTCAAGTGGACTGGCACCCGTGTCGACCTGATTTTCGGTGCGCACTCGCAGCTGCGCGCTTTCGCGGAAGTCTATGGGTGCTCGGACTCGAAGGAGAAGTTCGTGAAGGACTTCGTGGCGGCGTGGACCAAGGTGATGAACGCGGATCGCTTCGACCTCAAGTCATCCCTGCGAACGGCCGCGTAGCCTTTCGACCACATAAGAACGAAGCGGCCGGGCCATTGCCCGGCCGCTTTGCCTACGGACCTCGCGATTGAACGTCAGGCCGGCCGCACCGTCCCTTGTACCGTCGTGCGCAGCATCAACCGACGCTGGTCCGACGGAAAATCGTCGCGCGCATGCGTGGAACAACGGTTATCCCAGATCAAGAGGTCACCGACCTTCCAGACGTGGCGGTAGACGAATTCCGGCTTTTCGGAATGATCGAACAGCGCTTCGAGCAGCGCGTCGCTTTCCTCCTGCGGCAACCCTATGACCAGTTTAGTCATCAGGCGATTGATATAGATCGCTTTGCGCCCGGTATCCTCGTGGGTGCGGAACACCGGATGCTCCGCCTGCGCCGTGGCGCCGACGCCGCCGACCCCTCGTTGTGTTGAGCCGTAGTTGTAGTGATGAAGCGCACGGCGGCCTTCAAGCTTCGCCTTGAGCGCGGGATCGAGCGTGTCATAAGCGGCATAGCCGCTGGCGAACAAGGTGTCGCCGCCATAAGACGGTATTTCCAGCGAATACAAGAGCGTGCCGTTGTGCGGCACCTCGTGATGAATCATGTCGTGGTGGAAGTTCATCTCACCATCCGGCAGCGCGCCGATGGTCTCGCCGTTCTCGCGGATGTTCGAGATCATCATGATGTTCGGCAACAGCCGCGAATAGCCCTTTGGAAAGAACTTCGCCGGCCGGCCTAACGGGCCGATCGGCCCGAAATACTCGGTCACGCGCAGCAGGTCTTCCTGCTCGATCTTCTGGCCGCGAAACAGCAGAACCGAATGATCGAGCCAAGCCTGATGAATACGATCGATCGTCGCAGCGTCGAGCGTGTCGCCCAGATTGAGACCGCGGATCTCGGCGCCGATGTGCTTGGTGAGAGGGACGACATCGAAAGAGGTTTGTGTTGCGACCGTCACGGCACGCCCTCCTTTGTTGACCTTTTCCGAAAGTCTGATCCACTTCTCTTGACGTGTAAAGCGCTCCTAGTACCCCGATTCCGAAGTTCGTTCCAGCATGTTGGACTCGCCGCAAGAATGATGCGGACTTCTGAACCGCCACACTGGAATGCAGAGCGCGCCTGAAATGCAAGCCTGCTCTGCCGATCGGGTTCATCTGCCGCACGCGACCTCCTTCAATCCCGTCTCGTTGGGCACTAAGGTTGGCCCACAAAGACGGGACAGAACGAGGGAGCGCGTGATGAGACGAATCGCCTGCATAATAGGCGCTGCAGGGTTGGCGTTGACGCTGGCAACGCCGGCGGCTGCGCAAGCGGATGCGAACTTTCCGAACCGGCCGACCCGGATCATCGTCTCAGTGCCGGCCGGTGGCGGCGTCGACCTGTCGGCGCGCATCATTGCCAATCATCTGCAGCGTCTGTGGGGCCAGACGGTAACCGTCGAAAACCGGACCGGCGGCAGCAGCAACATCGCCGCCGAAGCGGTGTGGCGTTCTGCGCCGGACGGCTACACGCTGCTTGCAACACCGCCGAACACCGTCACGGCCAACGCCGCGCTGTTTTCGAAACTCAACTACGACCCCGCCACGCTCGAGCCGGTCGCGATCATGGCGGTCGGCTCTAACGTGCTGGCGGTGAAGAATGATTCTCCGGCCAAGACCGTCTCCGAGCTGATCGCGCACGCCAAGGCCAATCCTGGAAAGCTGAGCTATGCCTCGCAGGGCAACGGCTCGACCGCCCATCTCACATTCGAGCTGTTCAAGAACCGCACCGGCCTTCAGGTCAATCACGTGCCCTATCGGGGTGCAGCGCCGGCGGTCAACGATCTCGCCGGCGGTCACGTCGATACGATGTTCTGCGACCTCGGCACGATCCTGCCGTTGCATCGCGGCAACCGGGTTCGGATTATCGCGGCGGCGACCGCGAAGCGGATCGCACAGCTGCCGGACCTGCCGACGATCGATGCGAGCGCCCTGCCAGGCTTCAATTCAACGACGTTCTTTGCGTTGATGGCGCCACCCGGAACGCCGCTCGCGATCCGCGACAAGATCAACAAGGCGATCGTTGCCGCGATGCGCACGCCCGAGGTGCAGGAGAAGCTGAAGTCGATCTATGTCGAGCCGAGCGATCTCGACGTCGCGGCCATGGACCAGTTCGTCAAGTCCGAAGCCAAGCTCTGGGGCGGCGTCATCCGCGCCGCCAAGATCACGGTCGAATAACAGACTCTACTGCGCCGCGTCCTTCGCGACCGCATGGTCGCCGTTGCCATTGCCGTCGCCTTCGTGGCCGTTGCTGAGGGCCGATGGCTGCGGCATCGTGATGATGTTGTAGCCGGAATCCACGAAGTGGATGTCGCCGGTGACGCCGGTCGAGAGATCGGACAGCAGGTAAACCGCGGCGCCGCCGATCTCGTCGAGCGTCACCCCGCGGCGCAGCGGCGAATGGCGCTGCTGGAATGAGAACATCTTGCGCGCATCGGCAATGCCGGCACCCGCCAGCGTGCGGATCGGGCCAGCCGAGATCGCGTTCACGCGAATCGCGGATGCGCCGAAATCGACCGCCAGGTAGCGCACGGACGCTTCGAGCGCCGCCTTGGCCACACCCATGACGTTGTAGTTCGGCATGGCCCGCTGACCGCCGTTATAAGTCAGCGTCACCATGGCGCCGCCCGCCGGCATCAGCGCCGCGGCGCGCTTTGCGACCTCCGTAAACGAGAAGCAGGAGATCAGCATGGTGCGCAGGAAATTCGTGCGCGTGGTGTCGGCGTAGCGCCCCTTGAGCTCGTTCTTGTCGGAGAATGCGATGGCATGGACGAGGAAGTCGAGCGATCCCCATTGCTCAGCGATCGTCGCGAAGGCTGCATCGACGGACGCGATCTCCTCGACGTCGCACGGCAGCAACAAGCTCGCGCCGATGGACTGCGCCAAGGGCTTCACGCGCCGGCCGAGCGCCTCGCCCTGATAGGTGAAGGCAAGCGTCGCACCGTGGGCGGCGACCGTCTTCGCAATACCCCAGGCGATCGAGTGGTCGTTGGCGACCCCCATGATCAACCCGCGCTTGCCCTGCATCAGCCCCGACATCTGCACCACCACACCCTACGCGTCAGCCCGGTCATCGACCGGTCCTCCCACATGGCCGAATGCCCGCGCCCCGGTTCGTCCGCCTCATGCGTCCAGCCGCTTGAACACGACCGACGCATTGGTGCCGCCGAAGCCGAACGAGTTCGACAGCACGCACCCCAGATTCACATTGTCTCGCCGCTCGCGCGCGATCGGCATATCGGCAAAATCCGGATCGAGATTTTCGATGTTCGCGCTTTCGCACACAAAACCGCTGTTCATCATCAGGAGCGAATAAATCGCCTCCTGCGCGCCGGCGGCGCCGAGTGAATGACCGGTCAGCGACTTGGTCGCCGAGATCATCGGGCACTTGTCGCCAAACACGGCGCGGATCGCTTCGACCTCCTTGACGTCGCCGACCGGCGTCGAGGTCGCGTGCGGATTGATGTAATCGACCGGCGCGTTCACGGTCGACAGCGCGATCTTCATGCAGCGCATCGCACCCTCGCCCGACGGCGCCACCATATCGTCGCCGTCCGAGGTCGCGCCGTAGCCGGCAATTTCGGCGTAGATTTTCGCCCCGCGCGCCTTGGCGTGCTCAAGCTCTTCGAGCACCAGCACGCCGGCGCCGCCGGCGATGACGAAGCCGTCGCGGTCGGCGTCATAAGCGCGCGAGGCCTTTTCCGGCGTCTGGTTGAACTTCGACGACATGGCGCCCATGGCGTCAAACAAATTCGACAGCGTCCAGTCGAGCTCCTCGGAGCCGCCGGCGAACACCATGTCCTGCTTACCCCATTGGATCAGCTCGGCGGCATTGCCGATGCAGTGGTTCGAGGTCGCGCAGGCCGACGAGATCGAATAATTCACGCCCTTGATCTTGAACCACGTCGCGAGCGTCGCCGATGCCGTCGACGACATCGCCTTGGGCACCGCGAACGGCCCGATGCGCTTCGGGCTCGCATTCTTGCGCGTGATGTCGGCGGCCGCGACGATCGTCGAGGTCGACGGACCGCCGGAGCCCATCACGATGCCGGTACGCTCGTTCGAGATATCGCTTTGCTCAACGCCGCTGTCGCGGATCGCCTGCTCCATGGCGACGTGATTCCACGCCGAGCCGGGACCGAGGAAACGCATGGCACGGCGGTCCACCGTGCCGGACGGATCGAGCGTCGGCGCCCCGTAGACCTGGCAACGGAAGCCGTGCTGCGCGAACGAGTCGGAATGCGAAATGCCGGACTTGGCTTCGCGCAGGCTTGCGAGCACTTCCTGGGTGTTGTTGCCGATCGACGAGACGATACCCATCCCGGTGACGACGACACGTCTCATAACACCAGCCTCGTCTTCTTCAGTTTAGTGGGTGGAGCGTGCGGGTGCTCCACGATCCCCGCCGCTAGTGTCCCGAATCCGAAGTTCGTTTGATCGTGCAGCACATTCATGAGCGAACTTCGGATTTCAAAGGGACGCTAGCCCTTATAGCTTGCTAGTGTGGCTTTGGTTCAGAAGTTCGCTAGCGAACGAGCCGCCAAATATAGCGAACTTCTGAACCGCCACACTACCCGCCGACCTGCTCTGCATCTTGACCTTGGCGGAACAGGCCGACCTTCAGGTCGCTCGCACGATAGATGATCGCTCCGTCAGCCGACAGCCAGCCATCGGCGACGCCGAGCACGAGCTTCGAGCGCATCACCCGCTTGATATCGATGCCGTAGATCACCTGCTTGACGTTCGGGAGCACCTGGCCGGAAAATTTCACCTCGCCGAGTCCCAGCGCCCGCCCCTTTCCGGGGGAGCCGGCCCAGCCGAGAAAGAAACCCAGGAGCTGCCACAGCGCATCGAGACCGAGGCAGCCCGGCATGACCGGATCGCCTTTAAAATGGCAGGGGAAAAACCAGAGGTCCGGCTTCAGGTCGAGCACCGCGCGCACCAGACCCTTGCCGTATTCCCCGCCGGCCTCCGCGATCTCGGAGATCCGGTCGAACATGAGCATGGGCGGCAACGGGAGCTGCGGCCCTTCGCCGAACAATTCGCCGCGCCCGCAGGCCAGAAGGTCCTCGTAGGTGAAGCTTGTCTGCCGGTTCCCCATCTCGTCCCATTCCTGTCACCGCCCCCTAGCCGAGCGGCATTAAAGTCCTAACATAGGCGCCATGCACCGCAAACCTAGGGTATCTGCCGCAAGGACGGCCCCCGGGGCCCTGCCGGAGTTGCGACATCCCCGGCTGAAATCCGCTACTTGCGAGATAGTTGCATCTTCGGCCGAATATGTTACAAATGAAACGATCGTTGCAGTTCGAGTGTACAAATGACGACTTCGCGCACCATGGTCTTCACGAATTTCGCCGAGGCAGCGATGCCGAACGCGGCGGAACGCGCAGCGTTGACCGGCTGCCCCTGGCATGACGTCAAGGCGATGCTGCGAGAGGTTGGCTTGCGCCCCACGCGTCAGCGCATGGCGCTCGGCTGGATCCTCTTCGCGAAAGGCGACCGGCACATCACCGCCGAGATGCTGTACGAAGAAGCGACCAAAGCCAAGGTGCCGGTGTCGCTCGCGACCGTCTACAATACGCTGCATCAATTCACCGATGTCGGCCTCCTGCGCCAGGTCGCGGTCGACGGCTCGAAGACCTATTTCGATACCAACGCATCGCAGCATCACCACTTCTTCGTCGAGGGCGAGAATTCGCTGCTCGACATCCCGCACACCGACGTCGTCGTCGGCAAGACGCCGGTCCCACCGGAAGGCTACGAGATCGCGCGCATCGACGTGGTCGTCCGGCTCCGCCGCAAGGGCCGCTGAGACTTCTACCATAACTCGGCTGAAGTGCCCGGGGCCCCGTCCCGGGCATTTTCGCTTTTGGCGCTTCGATACGCGCAACAAGCTCCGCGCTTGTATAATTTGCTGAGTAGCGCCGCGAGTCACCCCCCTTGTGAGCCCTGGCGGGGAGGGTGGGCTGTGGCACGAGTTTGCCCCATCGAAACATCGAATTGGCGAAAGCGCCTCCTGCCGCACCACAGCTCCCGAATATCTGCGAAAACTGCGTCGCTGCCGCCGCTTGCGCCGTGCATCTGGTTGTCATCAAACTGGGCTTAAAAGGTCACAGCCCCCGTCTTGGACCAGGAGAAACGCCATGACCTCGACATTCGCGCGGCGCGCCGCGGTCGTCACCGCGATTGCATTGGTCGCGGGTGCCATGAACGCCGTACGAGCACAGGACGTCGAAAACCGACTCGTGATCGTCACCTCGTTCTCGAAAGACATCACCGAGCCCTATCGGCAGGCGTTCCAGAAGAAATATCCCGGCACCACGGTCGAGGTGCAGAACCGCAACACCAACGCCGCCGTGACCTTCATCCGCGAGACGCGCTCGAACCCGCCCGACATCATGTGGGCGTCCGCGCCGGACGCGTTCGAGGTGCTCAAGAAGGACAAGCTGCTGCACAAATATCAGCCGAAGGCGACGGGCATCGCCGCGAAGGTCGGCTCTTATCCGATCAACGATCCGGACGGCACCTTCACCGGCTTTGCCGCATCCGGCTACGGCATCATGTACAACACGCGCTATCTCAAGGCGAACAATATCCCGGCTCCGAAAGAGTGGGACGATCTCAAGAAGCCCATTTACTTCGGCCATGTCGGCATCTCGGCGCCGTCGCGCTCCGGCACGACGCATCTCACGGTCGAGACCGTCCTGCAGGGTAAAGGCTGGGACAAAGGCTGGGCGACGCTGCTTGAGATCGGCGGCAATCTCGCGCAAGTGTCCGACCGCTCGTTCGGCGTTCCAGATGCCGTCAACAGCGGACAGTATGGCGTCGGCATCGTCATCGACTTCTTCGGACTATCGGCCAAGGCCTCAGGCTTCCCGGTCGACTTCGTTTATCCAACCGTGACCGCAATCGTTCCGGCAAATGTCGGCATCATCGCCAATGCCAGGAACCAGCGCGCGGCCGAGGCCTTCGTCGAATTCCTGCTGTCGGATGAAGGCCAGCAGATCCTGCTCGACCCGAAGATCCAGCGCCTGCCGGTGCGGCTCGACACCTACAAGAAGGCGCCGGCGGGCTATCCCAATCCGTTCACGGACGCGCGCCTGGCCAAGGGCATCACGTTCGATTCCGACGTGTCGGAGCAACGCTACCAGCTGCTCAACTCGCTCTACGATCGCGTGGTGACCTTCCGCCTCAAGGAGCTCAATGCCGCTTGGAAGGCGATCCAGACCGCCGAGGCGAAACTCGGCGGCAAGGCCAACGCAACCGCCAAGGACCTGATCGCACAGGCGCGCAAGCTCGCGTCGACAGTGCCGGTCACGGAGAAGGAGGCGGTTGACCCATCGATCGCCGGCGCCTTCCAAGCGGTGAAGAAAGGCCAGAAGGCCGCCAGCCGGCAGGCGGAGTTCGAAAGCCGCTGGGATGCCGCGGCGCTGAAGAACTACACCGAAGCGAAGACGTTGGCGGAACGGGCGCTGACGGCGAAGTAGCTGCCCACTCTCGTGTCCCGGTCTACTTAAGAACGCTGGATCCCAGGTCTGCAGCGCACCATTCCGCTTTGCTCCATGCTGCGCAGCGCCCGGGGAAAGCCTCAAGAACCAAACCGCACGCCCCGCCGCTATGCCGTTCGCACGGCCAACGCTATCATCGCCGCGTGTCGTCCCGTTCCACGATAGCAATTGCTCGTCCATCCCTCGCCCACCGCCTCGGCGGCAGCCCGGCGCAGATCGCGATCCTCGCCGGCGTCGCGCTCTTTCTCATCGCCTTCCTGATCGTGCCGATCCTGCGCGTGATCATGGTGGCCTTCACGGCGCCGGACGGCGGTCTCACGCTCATCCATTTCAGCGACTTCCTCGACAACGCCTTGTTGCGCGACTCGTTCTGGAATTCGATCTACGTCGCCGCCATGACGGTCGTGGTCGCGAGCCTGATCGCGGTGCCGCTCGCGACCATCATTGCGCGCTTCAATTTTCGCGGCGCCGCGCTGATCCACACGCTCGGCGTGGTGCCTTTGGTCATGCCACCGTTCGTCGGCGCGGTTGCGATGCAGCTCATCTATGGCCGCAACGGCAGCATCAACCTCCTGTTGAATGAGTGGTTCGGCTTCCGCATCCCGTTCATGGAGGGACTCAACGGCGTCATCTTCGTCGAGGCGCTGCACTATTTCCCGTTCATCCTGCTCAACCTGTCCGCCTCGCTGTCGAACATCGATTCGGCGATGGAAGAATCCGCGCAGAACCTCGGCGCCCATGGGCTGACTCTATTCCGGCGCATCATCTTCCCGCTGGCGCTACCTGGCTATATCGCCGGCGCTGCGCTCGTCTTCGTCAAGGTGTTCGACGATCTCGCGACGCCGCTCCTTCTCAACGTCACCAACATGCTGGCGCCACAGGCCTACCTTAAGATCACGTCGGTCGGCATTACCGATCCGATGGGCTACGTGATCTCCGTGATCATGATCCTGTGCTCGCTCGGCGCCATGGCGCTGGCAGGCCTGACGCTGCGCGGGCGCGACTTCTCGACCCAGCAGCGCGGCGGCGGCGGGCTCTCACGCCGCAACATGAGCCGCGCCGGCAATATCGCGGCCGGCGCCTTCATCGTATTCATTCTGCTGCTGGTGCTGTCGCCCCATATCGGCATCTTCCTGCTTTCCATCGCCACCATCTGGTCATACGCGGTGCTGCCGGACGGCTTCACGCTCGCGCACTACATCTCGGTGTTCCGCGAATCCGGTCAGTTGATCTCGAACACCATCCTCTACTGCGGCCTTGCGGGGCTGATCGATGTCGTGCTCGGTGCATCGCTTGCCTATGTCGTGCTGCGGACGCGTCTGCCTGGCCGCAAGCTCGTCGAGCAGATCGCAATGTCGGCGGTCGCCGTGCCGGGGCTAGTGCTCGGCATCGGGTTGCTGCGCACCTATTACGACGTGCAGCTCCCATGGTCGGGCGAATCGCTCGCAACCTTCTGGTTCATGCTGGTGATCGCCTACGCCGTGCGCCGCCTGCCCTATGCGCTGTCAGCCGCGGCCGCCGCCATCCAGCAGCTCCACGTCAGCCTTGAGGAGGCGGCCGAAAACCTCGGCGCTGGCAAGCTTACCACACTGACACGGATCGTGGTGCCGCTCATGACCGGTGGTCTTTTAGCCGGCTTCGTCACCAGCTTCGCGACTGCCGCCGTTGAATTGTCGGCGACGCTGCTGCTGGTTGCGCGCGCGTCGGATGCGCCGCTAGCCTACGGCATTTACGTCTACATGCAATCCGCCGCCGGCCGCGGACCGGGCGCCGCACTCGGCGTCATCGCCGTGGTCGTGGTCTCGATCGCGACCTATCTCGCCTATCGCGTCGCCGAGCGCGAGCGCGACCTCAAATCACGGACCTTCTGATGGCGCGCGGCGTGACGATCGATCATGTGACCTTCGGTTACGGCGGAGCGCCGGTGCTCGAAGATATCTCGCTTGAAGTCGAGCGCGGCCAATTCTTCGCGTTCCTCGGACCGTCCGGCTCCGGCAAGACCACGCTGCTGCGCCTGATCGCAGGCTTCGGTACGCCAACCGCCGGACGCATCCTGATCGGCGATCGCGACGTGACACGGCTGCCGCCCTGGAGCCGCAACGTCGGTCTCGTGTTCCAGAGTTATGCGCTGTGGCCGCATATGAGCGTGCGCAAGAACGTCGCCTTCGGCCTCGAACGCCGCAAGCTCTCGCGCGCCGAGATCGAGCGCAAGGTCGCCGACGCGCTCGCGCTGGTCGGGCTTTCGGCGTTTGCCGACCGCCGACCCGCGCAACTCTCGGGCGGCCAGCAGCAGCGCGTCGCGCTCGCACGCACCATCGTGATCGAGCCGGCGGTTCTGCTGCTCGACGAGCCGCTTTCGAATCTCGACGCGCGCTTGCGGGTGGAGATGCGCGTCGAGCTGCGGCAGCTTCAACGCAAGCTCGGTATCACCGCGATCTACGTGACGCACGACCAGGAGGACGCCAACGCGATCGCCGACAGCATCGCCGTGCTCGATCAAGGTCGCATCCAGCAGATCGGCTCGCCGATCGAGCTCTACGATCGCCCGGCCAACCGCTTCGTTGCAACCTTCCTCGGTACGGCCAATCTGATCGAAGGTACGATCGAGCCCGGCGGTCGTTTTGTCGCCGGTGGATTGGCGTTGCCGACGGTCGGAAACGAGCCCGGCCGCGCCTGCATCTCGATCCGCCCGCAGGATATTTCGGTGGGCCCGAACGAGGATGGTATTTCTGCCCGCATCGCTGAGCGTGAGTTCCTCGGCAACATCACGCGCTATCACACGCGCGCCGGCACGCAGTCGATCGTCGTCGACGTTCCGCATCGTCGTGGGATGAAAGCACACGATGTCGGCGAGACCATCGGGCTGATCATCACGCCGTCGCAGGTGTCTGTGCTGCGGTAGGCGGGCGG
>WHTP01000127.1 GCA_009377695.1 Hyphomicrobiales bacterium
CTGCGTCGCCCCAAGGCCGAAAGATAGTAGGTCTACACTACACGCCGATCTCGCAAACTCGCCATTGATCCGACTCGGTTTTTGCCCCCTTCGCACCCCGAAAAACGAGCAAATCGCCGCGAATCGTGAAAGATGGGTTAACAGCACTCAGGATTGTTGAGAAGTTTGTGGTCAATATTCCCTCAGCAATTGCCCAACGAGCACGTGATGTGGACCACCTCAAAGTTCGATTTGACTACAACTAATGGTAGCCGGTTATATTGTCGATTCGAAGTAAAAATGGCCGGGCATTTTTGCCCGGCCATTTCGTGTGCATGCGCGGATCTTCCGCACACTCAGATTGTAGAAATCGGCGGAGTCTACAACACCTTATTGCTCTCTTTCACCGCCTCGTCCTGATCCACATACACCTCGCCGCCCATCGCCTTGAACTTCTCCGACATCTGCGCCATGCCCGCCTTCGCTTCCTCGGGATAGAGCGCGGCCTTCTCGTTGTCACTCAAGCCGTCCGCATAATCGCGCACGTCCTGCGTGATCTTCATCGAGCAGAATTTCGGCCCGCACATCGAGCAGAAATGCGCGACCTTGTGCGCGTCCTTCGGCAGGGTCTCGTCGTGATATTCGCGCGCGGTGTCGGGATCGAGGCCGAGGTTGAACTGGTCCTCCCAGCGGAAGTCGAAGCGCGCACGCGAGAGCGCGTCGTCGCGCATCTGCGCCGCCGGATGGCCTTTGGCGACGTCGGAGGCATGCGCGGCGATCTTGTAGGTGATCACGCCTTCCTTCACGTCGTCGCGATCGGGCAGGCCGAGATGCTCCTTCGGCGTCACGTAGCAGAGCATGGCGCAGCCGAACCAGCCGATCATCGCGGCACCGATGCCGGACGTGATGTGGTCGTAGCCCGGCGCGATGTCGGTGGTGAGCGGCCCGAGCGTGTAGAACGGCGCCTCGCCGCACTCCTTGAGCTGCTTGTCCATGTTGATCTTGATCTTGTGCAGCGGCACGTGGCCGGGCCCCTCGATCATCACCTGGCAGCCCTTGTCCCACGCCACCTTGGTGAGCTCGCCAAGCGTCTCAAGCTCGGCAAACTGCGCGCGGTCGTTGGCGTCCGCGATCGAGCCCGGGCGCAGCCCATCGCCGAGCGAGAACGACACGTCATATTTGCGCATCAGGTCGCAGATCTCGTCGAAGTGCGTGTAGAGGAAGCTCTCCTTGTGATGCGCGAGGCACCACTTGGCCATGATCGAGCCGCCACGCGAGACGATGCCGGTCACGCGCTTGGCGGTGAGGTGCACATAGCCGAGCCGCACGCCGGCATGGATCGTGAAGTAATCCACCCCTTGCTCACACTGCTCAATGAGCGTGTCGCGGTAGAGCTCCCAGGTGAGCTGCACCGGGTCGCCGTTGCACTTTTCCAGCGCCTGGTAGATCGGCACGGTGCCGATCGGCACCGGCGAGTTGCGCAGGATCCATTCGCGGGTGGTGTGGATGTTGCGGCCGGTGGAGAGGTCCATCACGGTATCGGCGCCCCAGCGGATCGCCCACACCATCTTGTCGACCTCCTCTTCCACGGAGGAGGTCACCGCCGAGTTGCCGATATTGGCGTTGATCTTGGTGAGGAAGTTGCGGCCGATCGCCATCGGCTCCAGCTCGGCATGGTTGATGTTGCAGGGGATGATGGCGCGGCCGCGCGCCACCTCGTCGCGCACGAATTCCGGCGTGACGAACAGCGGCACCGAGGCGCCGAAGCTCTCGCCGTCGTTCTGCGCCCACTCGGCGCGCTCGAGCTGCTGCTTGCGGCCGAGATTCTCGCGCTCGGCGACGTAGATCATCTCCTTGGTGATGATGCCGGCGCGCGCGAACTCGAGCTGCGTCACCCTATGGCCGTCGAGCCCGCGCAGCGGACGGTTCACCACCGGATAGACCCGCGCGGCATGCTTGCCGGAGACGTTGCCGTTGTCCTCGGGCTTGATCTCGCGGCCATCATATTCCTCGACGCCGCCGCGCTCCTTCACCCACGCAGTGCGGGCGCGGGCGAGACCCTTCTCGACATCGATCTCGACATTCGGGTCCGTGTAGGGGCCGGTGGTATCGTAGACTGGCACGTTCGGCTCGCCGGCGCCTTCCGACAGCATGATCTCGCGCACGGGAACGCGCAGGTCCTTCGCCGTGTCCGGCCGCGAATAGATCTTCTTCGAGGACGGCAGCGGGCCGGTGGTGACCTTGGGCGTTTCGAATTTGGAATCGTGTACGTTCATGTTGTTAGCTCCCGTTGAGCGCGATTGTTGTCAGGACTGTCAGCGGACATAGCCGAAGAAACAAAGGATGGCGCCGAAGGCGAGCCAGGCGGCGCCGCCGATGGTGAGGCCCATTTTGTATCGGAGAATCCGGCGTCCGATCTTTTCCGTCCCCTGCGGGGCGATCATGCGGACCGCGCCGCCGATCAGGCCCAGCCAGCCGAAGATCGTGATCAGCACCGGCCAGTTCGCCACCCAGACATTGTGCGTGAGCACGATGGCAAGGCCGGCGGTCATGGCGAGGATGCCGGATATGTAGATGAGCGCGCGACTGCGCAGGAACTCGTCCACCAGCATGCGGTAGACTTGGTTGTTGACGAGCATGCCAACGGCGCCCGCGATTAAGACCGGACCGATCAGTCGTGCGAGGAAAATGGAATTTGCCATCGTCCTGTCCCTTCGCCGGTACGAACCGGATCAGGTTCAAAGGGTGTTCACGCGAAGCGAGCGCGATCTCAGCCGGCTCCTGCCGGCACCCCTCGGAACGGGTTTGATTTAAGCATATATAATGTAGAGGCTAGGGGAGGGTGTCAATTGGCCGTCACATCGGGGTTTTTTGTCCCGCACATGCTGTTTTCCGCCCCTCAGAGAGCAGCAGGGTACCCGTGGTGGCCGATCAATCCCAAGCACACGTCTTGACCCGTCAATATCCAGTGCACAGGTGACGCTTGGAGGCGTCCAGGCATTGTCGGGCCTATAAAAATCTCGACAATCTGGCGTTAAGACCGCGTCGGGTGGGGGTTGTTCCGGGTCATGCGCACCTCGTTGTCAGCGCTGTTATGCGCCACGCTTGGCGCTGTCGTTGGTGGCTGCGCCGTGCTCGGGCAATACGACCCGCCGCCGCGCGAGCTCAGCCAACCGCCGGCGGCGCTTGCGCTCGAAAAGAACCTTGCGGCCTTGGCGCGGGCGGTGAAATGGCCCGGTGCGGTGGAGGCTTCGCCGGTGCGCCAAGCGCATCTGCTCGCGCCCGCCGACTGGGTCGTCTGTGCGCAGAGCGGCAAGCGCGATCTTTCTCCGCCTTACGCGCTGTTCTTCAACGGCGACACGATGGTGCACTATCGGATTGCCGTCGAGGTCGATGATTGCCGGCGCACGCCCTACACGATTGCGCTCAAGCCGACCGACGTGCCACCGGCCGAGCAGCTCCCGGGCTTGCCCCCGCCGGCCGCGCCCGTGATATTGCCTCAGGCGTCGCCGGCGCCGCTCAGCACCATGAGACGGTGACGCGCTGGCGTCCCGACGCGCCATTCCTCCGATTTTGCCTCTGATTTTGCCCACAATTCCCATCGGCGCCCGGATTCGGGACACTCTCGCCACGCGACGGTCGCGCTCCCGGACGAGCCCGCGGTCGGTAACGTTAACATGAGGTTAAGTTCCACCGCGCGCGCATGCGCGTGCAATATTACCGCTTCAAACATTTGTTTTTCAACGAGAAACCGCAACGCAGGAAAATAAGGTCATGTTTGCAGACGCCAGGCCGCATGTGATTTTGCTTGGCAACCAAAAAGGTGGCAGCGGCAAATCCACGCTCGCGATGCACCTTACCGTCGGGCTGCTCAAGAGCGGGCAACGAGTCAACACGATTGACCTGGATTATGACCAGCGCACGCTCACGCGTTACGTCGAAAACCGGCGCGGGTCGTCGCAGGCCAATCGCTATGCTCTCCCGATTCCGGATCATGTTTGTGTCGACGATCTCAGTCATCGCGGCACAAAATGGAACGACAGCGATCGAATCGAGGCCCTGTCTGACCTGCTGAGAAACTCCGGTCGGTCGTGCGACTTCATTTCTGATCGACTCGGCCGGGACCAGCAGCCCACTCAATTTGTTCGCGCACGGGATTGCGGACACGGTCATTACCCCGGTCAACGACAGCTTCCTCGATCTCGACGCCATTTTCAGTATGGGTCCCACGCCCGATGAGATGATGATGCCGTCCCGCTACGCGCAGACCGTCATGAGGGCTTTCGAGGCGCGGCGCTCCGTCGGTCAGCCGGACCCGGACTGGATCGTTGTGCGCAATCGCATCTCGCCGCTCGCGTCACGCAACGAACGTGGCATCATCCAGGCTTTGGATACGTTGGCCCGACGCGGCATCTTCCGCACCGCCAGCGGGCTCGTCGAGCGCGTCGTTTACAGAGAATTTTTCCCGCTTGGGCTGACGACGTTCGACTCGTTCGAGACCTCGCGGCTTGGCGTGAAGCCCAGCATGTCGCATGTCATTGCCCGCCTGGAAGTGCGGCAGCTGATTACGGCGCTCCATCTTCCGCTCGCTGATTCGGATTCAGTGACGATCGGCCCTGCAATGCAGGATCTGAGTTCCGCTCCGATGGACGACGACCTGCGGGAAACCGAATCCGAACCCGATCCGGAAGAAACATTCAGAAGTGGAACATAGGACAATGGAACAGCGTCGACACAACTCGCTCCTGGAACGCGTACATGACGCAGATCCGGCTGCAACAGGCCTTCAGCTCGTTGAGCGGACGGCGGAGTTGATCAGGGCAACCGAGGACCACGCGGCCGAACTGGTCGCCCGCTCGGCGGCGGCGGTGTCGCATCTGCAAGAAGAGATGCGGCTTGCCGAACGCGTTCTCGAGGCTGCGGAGACGAGACGCCGTGTTGCCGAAAGCGAACTCAAAAATCTGAAGAACGAAATGGAAGAGGCGGCAAAGGCGTACGAGGAACATATCGAAGCGTTGAACGAAGACGTCCTCAGCTTGCGAGTGCGAGCTGAACGGGCAGAGGAACGCGCCGCGGAGGCCGAAGGCGCGCTGGAGCGGATCCAGACCGCGATGCAGAACATCTTGAAAGTCCGATCAGACAATCCCGCGCTCGACCAATCGGCCAATGTCGCAGGCGCACCTCGAGGACAAGTTCTATAGTCGCGCCGCGCTGGTGATCGACAAGGGCAGGGCCGTGAAAACTCGCGATCCTTAACGCTTCCCGGCCGCGCGTCGCTCGACGTTTCGGGCCGCTGTTCCAGAAGGCTTGGTCGCTTGTGACGGCGGTGCGCTCTGGTCCGCCAAAACAAAACACCGGCCCCGTGTGTCGGCGGGGCCGGTGTTGTTGCTTTATGCTACGCTAATACTCACGCGTCGCCGTAACGTCTTTGTTAGCGAACCGTGCGATTGCCGGAGGAAGCATGGCGGCCGGTCTGCGGCAGCACCACAACGCGGGTGCCGAGGCTCACGCGGCTGTAGAGGTCGGTGATGTCTTCATTGGTGAGGCGGATGCAGCCCGACGACACGCGCTGACCGATCGTGTGTGGCGCGTTGGTGCCGTGAATGCGATAGATCGTGCTTCCGAGGTAGAGCGCGCGGGCGCCCAACGGGTTGCCGGGACCGCCGGCCATGTGACGGGGCAGATAGGGCTGACGCGCGATCATCTCTGCCGGCGGATGCCAGTCCGGCCACTCGGCGCGGCGGGTGATGGTCTGCACGCCCGACCAGGTGAAGCCGTCGCGGCCGACCCCGATGCCGTAGCGCATCGCACGGCCGTTGCCGAGCACGAGGTAGAGATAGGTGTTCGGCGTGTCGATGATGATCGTGCCGGCCCGTTCGTTCGTCCGGTATTCGACGATCTGGCGGCGGAAGCGGGCAGGCATTTCGGCGCGGGTGTCGACCGCGTCATCCTGCGCTGTCGGCGCCGGTGCGGGCGTGGTTTGGACCGGGCCGAAGAGGATCGGCGCAGGCTGGATTGGAGCGAACAGCAAGAACGGAAGCTGATTGGCGGAAGCGGTGGCCGTGGTCGCGGCAATGAGCGCGGCAATCGCGGCGGCGGTCTTGATGATCATATGCATGACGCACCCCATCCTTGACTGCTTGTTGGTTGCTCCAATGGAGGGATGGTTCAAAAGTTCTTAAAATAAAAGCGAATCTGCCGGAGAACTGATTGTCTTTCGAGCTGGATCAGGCTGATTTGACTATGGTTTCGGCGGTGCCGCTTAGCCCTTGCGCGCCTTGTGCCAGCCGACCACGGCGTCGGGCACCGCGTCCGTCGATGCGAAATAGGGCTTGAGGTCGAGCAGCGGCGTGCCGTCGAGGCAGTCGAGCCCTACGACCGAAAGCCTCGCGCCCTCGACTTTGAGCAGCCGCACCACGCTCATGGCGATGGGATTGGGCCTGGCCGGCGAGCGCAGCGAGAAGGTGCCGCGCTGCTCGCCGTAGTGCCGCGGCACCTGCAGGACGATGTCGCGCCGCGACCGGTCCATCCAGTAGAGCACCACGAGGTGGCTGCAGCTCTCGACGTCCTTGAGGGCAGGGGCCCAGCGGTCCTCGAGCTCTATGGTGCAGACGGCGTCCGATTCACGAGCATTCTTCGGACAATCCTTACGCTCCTTCCAGGGAGTCCGGATGCGGCCGACATAATAGAGCGAGGCGTCGAAATCCGTGGGCAGGTCGGTGGTGACTTCGCCCTCCCAGAGGCCGAACGCATTGGGATCTAAAGCATTGGGATTTTGGGTCATATTCAAGTGTTGCCGCTCATTCGGGTTTCGCCAAGCCACCCCTCATACCGTCCTGATACCGCCCTTGCTAAGCCATAATTAAACGCATAAAGATATCTTTATATGCGGTCTCGATTGGGATCAGGCCCCACGTCATGTCTCCCGTGCCTTCGTCTGCCCAACTGCCCTTTGCTGAGCTTAACAGCGCGCTCAAAGCCGCCGGCGAAGAAACGCGCCTGCGCATCGTCGCGCTACTGGCCGAAGCCGAGCTGACGGTCTCCGACCTTACCGACATCCTGCGCCAGTCGCAGCCTCGCATCTCGCGGCACCTGCGGCTTCTCGCCGAAGCCGGATTGGTCGAGCGCTTCCGCGAAGGCTCATGGGCGTTCTTCCGGCTGGGCGAGCGCGGCGGCAGTGCATCGTTCGCCCGCGAACTGGTCGCGCGGCTCGATCCTCACGATGCCACCATCGCCCGCGACCGCGAGCGGCTTGCTTCGGTGCGCGCGGCGCGCGCCGCAACGGCCCAAAAATACTTCGCGCGTCATGCTGCCGAATGGGATCGCATCCGCAAGCTGCACGTCACCGACGACGCCGTAGAGGAGGCGATTCGTTTGGCGCTCTCCGAGCGCCCGTTTCGATCCCTTCTTGATCTCGGCACTGGTACGGGACGCATGCTCGAGCTGTTCGGCCCGTCGATCGAGCGTGGTCTCGGTCTCGACATGTCGCTCGACATGCTGTCGCTCGCGCGCACGCGCCTCGACCGCGCCGGCTTACGCCATTGCAGCGTGCGACAGGGCGATATCTACGATCTCGCGCTGCCGAAGGATTCCTTCGATGTCGTCATCATCCATCAGGTACTGCACTTCCTCGACGACGGCGCGCGCGCCATCGCAGAGGCCGCGCGCGCGCTGCGCCCCGCCGGGCGGCTGCTGGTGGTCGACTTCGCACCGCATGATCTCGAATTCCTGCGCGACGAGCATGCCCACCGCCGCCTCGGGTTCGCGCCGGAAGCTGTGAGCGGATGGCTCGCCGCCGCCGGTCTCGACGTGATGGCGGTTGAGACCCTCCAGCCGGACCGGAATTCGGAGGGCAAGATCGCGGTGTCGCTCTGGCTTGGCCGCGACCCGCGGATGCTGCTTGCGGACACGCCCGAGCGGGAGGTGGCGTGATGAACGCACGCCCCAGCCGTTTCATGAATGCGGGCGCTGATCGTCGCATGCACGTCTCGTTCGAGTTCTTCCCGCCGAAGACAGCCGAAATGGAAGCGACGCTGTGGGACTCGATCACGCGGCTCGCCCCGCTGCGTCCCAACTTCGTTTCTGTGACGTATGGCGCAGGGGGGTCCACGCGCGAGCGCACCCACGCGACCGTCAAGCGCATCCTCGGTGAGACGGCGCTGATCCCGGCCGCACATCTGACCTGCGTTGCGGCGACCAAGCCCGAGATCGACGAGGTGATCCGCGGCTATCACGAAGCCGGCGTGCGTCACATCGTGGCGCTACGCGGCGATCCAATCGGTGGCATTGGTGAGAAATACGCGCCACATCCCGGCGGCTACAAGAACGGCGCTGACCTCGTTGTTGGCATCCGGCGGCTCGCGCCCGACGTCGACGTATCGGTCTCCGCTTATCCGGAGAAGCATCCGGATTCGCCGACAGTCGCGGCCGATATCGACATGCTGAAGGCCAAGGTCGACGCCGGTGCGACCCGTGCAATCACCCAGTTCTTCTTCGAGAACGATCAATACTTCCGCTATCTCGACCGCGTGCGCGCCGCCGGCATCAACGTGCCGATCGTGCCGGGCATCCTGCCGGTGCAGAACTTCAAGCAGACGAAGAATTTTGCGGCACGCACCGGCGCGTCGGTGCCGGACTGGCTGGCCGAACGCTTCGACGGTCTCGACGACGATGCGGCGACACGCAAGCTGATCGCCGCCGCGGTCGCCGCCGAGCAGGTGCTCGATCTCGTTGATCGCGGCGTCACCGACTTCCATTTCTACACCATGAACCGCGCCGATCTTGTCTATGCGGTGTGCCACCTGCTCGGGCTGCGGCCCGCGGAGCAGGCGGCAGCGTAATAAGAGTTCAAGATGACATCCAAGTCCGATACCGAGCAAACCTTCCGCCGCGTCGCGGCTGAGCGAATCCTGGTGCTCGACGGTGCCATGGGCACCATGATCCAGGAGCTGAAGCTCGACGAGGGCGGCTACCGCGGCGCACGATTCGATGCCTGGAACCGTGAAGTCCGCGGCAACAACGATCTGCTCATCCTCACGCAACCGGACGCGATTCGTAAAATCCATCTCGAATATTTCCGCGCCGGCGCTGACGTCGTCTCGACCAACACCTTCTCGTCGACATCGATCGCGCAGGCTGACTACGGCATGCAGGAGATCGCGCACGAGCTCAACGTCGAGGGCGCGAGACTCGCGCGCGCGGCCGCCGACATCGCACAGAAGGAAGACGGCCGTCCGCGCTTCGTCGCCGGGGCGCTCGGTCCGACCAACCGCACCGCGTCGATCTCGCCGGATGTGAGCAATCCCGGCTTCCGCGCCGTCACCTTCGATGAACTGCGCATCGCCTATGGTGAGCAGGCGCGCGGCCTGATCGAGGGCGGCGCCGACCTCCTCTTGATTGAGACCATCTTCGATACGCTCAACGCCAAGGCCGCGATCTTTGCGATCGCCGAAGCGTTCGAAGCGACCGGCCGCACACTGCCGATCATGATCTCGGGCACCATCACCGACCGGTCCGGCCGGCTTTTGTCCGGGCAGACGCCTGAGGCGTTCTGGAATGCCGTGCGCCATGCTGCGCCGCTGTCGATCGGTTTGAACTGCGCGCTCGGCGCCAGGGAAATGCGTGCGCACATCGACGAGCTCTCGCGTATCGCCGACACGCTGGTCTGCGCCTATCCGAACGCCGGCCTGCCGAACGAATTCGGCCGCTACGACGAAAGTCCCGAATTTATGGCGGGGCTGATCGAGGAATTCGCGTCCGCGGGCCTCGTCAATGTCGTCGGCGGCTGTTGCGGCACCACGCCCGCGCACATCCACGCCATCGCGGAAGCGGTGAAGGGCAAAGCGCCGCGTCAAATACCGGAAATCGATCGGCGGCTGCGTCTCTCCGGCCTCGAAGCCTTCACGCTCACCGATGCGATCCCGTTCGTGAATGTGGGCGAGCGCACCAATGTCACTGGCTCGGCGCGCTTCCGCAAGCTCGTCACCAATGGTGATTACGGCACCGCGCTCGAGATCGCGCGTGACCAGGTCGAGAACGGTGCGCAGATCATCGACGTCAACATGGACGAAGGCCTGCTCGATTCCGAGAAGGCGATGGTGACTTTCCTCAATCTGGTCGCCGCCGAGCCCGACATCGCGCGCGTGCCGGTCATGGTGGATTCGTCGAAGTTCACCGTCATCGAAGCCGGATTGAAGTGCATTCAGGGCAAGCCGGTCGTGAACTCGATCTCCATGAAAGAGGGCGAGGCGGCATTTATCGACCACGCCCGCACCGTGCGCCGCTACGGCGCCGCGGTGGTGGTCATGGCTTTCGACGAGCAGGGCCAGGCCGACACGATCGAACGCAAGGCCGCGATCTGCACGCGCGCCTATGACATCCTGGTCAATCAGATTGGCTTTCCACCGGAAGACATCATCTTCGATCCGAACATTTTCGCGGTCGCGACCGGCATGGATGAGCACAATGGCTACGGCGTCGCCTTCATCGAAGCGGCGCGGCAGATCCGGCAGCAGCTTCCGCACGTGCACATCTCGGGCGGCGTATCGAACCTCTCGTTCTCATTCCGCGGCAACGAGCCGGTGCGCGAGGCGATGCATTCGGTGTTCCTCTATCATGCGATCAAAGCCGGCATGGACATGGGCATCGTCAATGCCGGGCAGATGGCGGTGTATGACGATCTCGACCCGGAATTGCGCGAGGCCTGCGAGGACGTCGTGCTCAACCGTCGGCCTGACGCCTCTGAGCGTTTGCTGGCGATTGCCGAGCGCTTCCGTGGGCATGGGACCGAGAAGAAGGAGGCAGACCTCGCTTGGCGGGAATGGCCAGTGGAGCGGCGCCTCTCACACGCGTTGGTGCACGGCATCACAGATTTCATCGAGGTCGACACCGAGGAGGCGCGCGCCAAGGCGGAACGCCCGCTGCACGTGATCGAAGGCCCGTTGATGGATGGCATGAACGTCGTCGGCGACCTGTTCGGCTCCGGCAAGATGTTCCTGCCGCAGGTGGTGAAGTCGGCGCGCGTGATGAAGCAGGCGGTCGCCTATCTGATGCCGTACATGGAGAAGGAGAAGGAAGCGCGGCAACTCGCCGGTGGTGCGTTCGAGCGCAGCACCAACGGCAAGATCGTGATGGCGACTGTGAAGGGCGACGTCCACGACATCGGCAAGAACATCGTCGGCGTTGTGCTCCAGTGCAACAACTACGAGGTCCTCGATCTCGGCGTGATGGTGCCGGCGGCGAAGATCCTTGAAACGGCGGTGGCCGAGAAGGCCGATATCATCGGCTTGTCCGGCCTGATCACACCGTCGCTCGACGAGATGTGCCATGTCGCGGCCGAGATGGAGCGGCAGGGCTTTGACCTTCCGCTCCTGATCGGCGGGGCGACCACCAGCCGGACCCACACCGCGGTGAAGATCCACCCGAACTACCGGCGCGGGCAGACGGTTTACGTCACCGATGCGAGCCGCGCCGTCGGCGTCGCCCAAAACCTGATGTCGCGTCAGCTGCGGCCCGCCTATGTGGCCGAGCTCCGCGACGAATACGCCAAGATCGCTGCAGCGCATGCGCGCGCCGAGGAGAACAAGCTCAGGCTGTCGCTCAAGGCCGCGCGCGCCAATGCTGCGAAGGTCGACTGGTCGACCTACAAACCGACCAAGCCATCCTACATCGGCGCCCGCACGTTCGAGAATTTTTCGCTAGCCGAACTTGTCCGGTACATCGACTGGACCCCGTTCTTCCAGACCTGGGAGCTCAGCGGGAAATTTCCGGCGATTCTCGATGACGCCAAGGTGGGTGAGGCGGCGCGCTCGCTCTACAAGGACGCGCAGGAGATGCTCAAGAAGATGGTCGACGAGCGCTGGCTCGGCGCGTCGGCGGTCGCCGGCTTCTGGCCGGCCAACGCCGACGGCGACGATATCCTCGTGTTCGGCGACGAAACGCGCGCGCAGCCGATATCGGTGCTGCACACGTTGCGTCAGCAGCTCTCGCGGCGCGAAGGCCGTTCCAATGTGGCGCTCGCCGATTTCATCGGGCCGCGCGGCGTTGCCGATTACGTCGGCGCCTTCCTGGTCACCGCCGGCATCGGCGAGGACGCGATCGCCGAGCGCTTCAAGGCCGCGAACGACGATTACTCGGCGATCATGATCAAGGCGCTGGCCGATCGTCTGGCGGAAGCCTTTGCCGAACGGTTGCACCAGATGGTGCGCAAGGAGTTGTGGGCCTACGCGCCGGACGAAGGCTTGAGCAATGCCGAGATCATCGCCGAGAAATACCGCGGCATCCGCCCGGCGCCGGGCTATCCGGCGCAGCCTGACCACACTGAGAAGGGAACGCTGTTCAGCCTGCTCGACGCCGAGGAGCGCACTGGCGTGAAGCTCACCGAGAGCTTCGCGATGTGGCCGGGCGCAGCCGTCTGCGGGCTCTATTTCAGCCATCCCGACAGCCACTATTTCGGCGTCGGCAAGATCGAGCGCGACCAGGTCGAGGACTATGCCCGCCGCAAGGGCTGGAGCGTCGGCGAGGCCGAGCGGTGGCTGGCGCCGATCCTCAATTACGACCCGCTGGCGGCGGCGCGGACCGCGGCGGAGTAGCCGCGGTGGTACGACGCGCGCCGGCTGGCGACGTGGCGCCGGCGACGTTTGCGGTAGCCGCGGTGCTGACCGACGCGCCGTAGAGCAGCCATTGCCGGTGGACCGACTCGAACACCAGATGGAAGTTCACGCCAGTGCCATCCGGTGCACGAAAGACACCCGTCAGGTTCAGGCGGCCGTCGCCATCGATAGCGGGGACCGCGGCCATCTCCGGAGTCAGGACAGCGGTCGCACGCAAGTCGACCTTCTGCTCGATCAGCCGCGCGAAAACCCGGTAGAGCTGGTGGGCTGGATTCTGATCGCGCACCGAGGGAGCGACCCGGTCGCGCAGGACGGTGAAGTTGCCGGTCAGGATCGCGTCATTGAGCGTCAGCAACGACGTGCGGATCAGGATCAGCATGTTGTCGGTGTCGGGCAGGCTCGGTCGGGCGGCCGGCTTGCCGGATGGCGGTACAACCGGTGATGACGCGGGAGGCCATCGCTCGCTGAACCACAGCGATTTGTCCTGACCGAACGCGGGACCGACGAGCGCAAGGCTGAGCGCCGTCGCGTAACTCAAGACTCCAAGACGGACGCGGCAGAAGGCCATGTGTCTTCACCAGCCGAGGGTGACGCCTCCGCGTCCGGCAAACATGCTGTGCTTCGTGCTGACGCCGGCGCCGAGGTCGAGGATCACGGAGCCGCCATTCCGGAAGCTGTGCAGCAGGCCAGCGGCGCTCACACCGAACGCATTCGAGCCGTCGAAATTGCCCCAGCCGCCGCGGATAGCGAAGCGTTGTCCGGGCTGGAATGCGGGCTGGGCGAGCGCGAGCGAGATCGCGATGCCGTCGGCCAACTCGCCGTCGCGCTTGGACAGGCTCTTGAGGCTCTGGTTGATCGCGGTGATCTGCTCGGCCTGGCCCGCGATGCCGCTTTCAAGCGCCGTCAGCCGGGTGTTCTGCTGGGTGTTGACGGTCTCAACGCCGGTCAGCCTGGTGTCCTGCTGCGTGTTGTGGGTCTCGACCCCGGTGAGTCTGACGCCGTGCTGATTGATCTGCGTCTGCTGACCATTGTGCAGCGCGTCGACATAATTCTTGTTGGTGGCATCGGTACCGGCGACCGGTCCGCCCACGTTCTGCACGCGATTGCCGCCCATATCTACGGTTTGCCCGGCGCCGACGGCGAGGCCGCCGTCCATGGTTACGGTGCCGCTAAACGTACCTGTGGTGGCGCTCATCCCGGCATTGAATGTGGAGGCGCTATTGAATGTCGCGGACGAGTTAAACGTGGCGGTGCTGCCAAAAGACGCATCACCGTTGGCTCCATTAAAGGTTGTTTGGCTGCCGGCTGGTCCGATCCTCAGGCCAGTCACAGGGTTAAGAGTCTGGTCGCAGGTATCGTCTCCGGAGATCTGTAATTCGCGGTTACCGGCCACGCAAACATCATTGCCGGTGAGGCCGCCCGGGAAAGTGGCATCAAGGGCAACTTGCGCATGGGTGGGCTTGGTTGCGGAAAGAAGGGCGGCTGACGCCAGCAAGAGGACGGCGAGTGCCGCAACGTCTTGCCTCCTTTCGGTCTTGTCGTGGCCGGTCCGCCGACCAGGAATATCCATAACGCTCATCGGCCCTACTCCTCTCACACATTGTTCGTTCATCGGTCCGATCAAACGGGGCCCACACCCCGTTGACCACCGGCCATCGCCTTCGTTGATCGTCATGCCCATAATTGCCCCCACATTGCTGCGGCGGGCCGCGGCCAACCGCCGCCACGCCATTTCTTCCCGAACCGTAGGTAGCCAGGGCGTGCGCAACGCGTCTTGGTCCCAGGCGAAGTCCTGCAGGGCCAAAAGCGAACTGTTACGAGTTTGCAGGGGACCGTTGCCGCGCCACCACAGTACTAACGGAGGAGTGTGCTGGCGCCGCTGGTGCTGTTGCCAACCGGCGCGATCGGAGCCGCTTGCGAATAGCAGGCTGCCCAAATGGATGTGCGCTTGGCCCAAGCGCCTTCATCGCGACGACCGAAATCTCCGTGGGGATGCAAGCTGAGGCATGACAATGCCGTTCGGATCGACGGTTACGATGCGAGCGCACGGCGGCACAGTCAGCGCATAGAGTTGCCGCAGCTCGGCCTCACGTTTGAGCGTTCGATGTTCGGCTGCGGCCAGATCTCTGTCCGCGATGATGATGGTCACACGGCCGCACCGAATCCCCAGGCTCCAGCCGCCCCGCACCGTGGTCAGATAGGCGCCGCAGCCAAGCTTTGCTCCAGACATTATCTTGCAATTGCGGATCGCGAGGTGGATCGCGCGGTTGACCTTCCGTGAACCGTAACCGGCCGGGGCAAAGCGCGTCTTGGTCGGAGGCGAAGGCCAGGACAGGCCAAAAACGAACTGTCATGGCTTTTGCGTGGAGCGTTGCCATGCTACCACAGGTGCTGCCGGAGGTTGTGGGGGTCTCCCGATGCCACCAGAGGACTTCGCGCCGATACGGGTCTCGACCGATGCCTTGCCGGTGCGCGAGCGGCTGCCGTTCTGTCGTGAGGTGGTCGGTCGCAAGCTCGTCAAGCTCGACGTCGACCCGCTGTCGGATGCTCCGTTCAAGGCCGAAGCGACGCTGTTCGCCTGGCCTGGCCTGCACGCTGCGTCTTGGGTGGGTGTCGCCGCGCGTTGGCAGCGCGGGCGGGAGCACGTCGCCGACGGCGACGATTCCCTCGCCATCGTGATCAACCGGAGCGGGACCGTGACTAGGTCGCAGCGCGATCGCGACGCGTCGCTGGGCGTCGGCGATGCGGCAGTCATTCTGCACGCGGAGCCCGCCGTGATGACCCATTCGCAAGTCCACTACGAATCACTCTCGGTTCCGCGCGCGGCGTTATTGCCGCTGGTGGCCAATATCGAGGACGCGGCGATGCGGATGATTCCGCACACCAACGACGCGCTGCGGCTGCTGATGGGGTATCTGAAATTGGTGCATGAAGGCCTACCCCTCGCGACGCCGGAATTGCGCCATCGGGTTGTAATGCACGTGCACGACCTTGTGGCGACGGCGATCGGCGCGACGCGGGACGGGACGGCCATCGCGGAGCAGCGCGGCGTGCGGGCGGCACGGCTTGCCGCGATTAAGGCCGATATCGTGGCGCGTCTTGACCGCCGTGACCTCAGTCCAGCTGCAGTGGCCGCGCGCCAGCAGGTTACGCCGCGCTACGTTCAGCTCCTGTTCGAGCGCGAAGGCACCACGTTCTCGCAATTCGTGCTTGAGCAGCGTCTGGTCCGAGCGCACCACATGCTCACGAGCATGAGCCATGCCGGCTGGACCGTCAGTGCGATCGCGCTGGCATCGGGGTTCGGCGATCTCTCACATTTTAATCGCAGCTTCCGCCGCCGCTACGGTGCTACGCCGTCGGACGTGCGCTGCGCGGCCCAGCGAACCTGATCGGCCGTCTTCGCCCCCACCCAACAGTCGCCGATAACGGGCCCTGCAGATACGAAGACACCGGAGAGGCTGCCCTCTCCGGTGTCTAATCTGTCGTCTGAAATCTTGGTCGCTCTTGCGAGACGGGCTCGCTGGCCAACGTGCCGGAACTCAAAACGCTCCCAACAAAATTGCACCAACAAACGCGAACACCACACAAAGCGCCAGCACTTCAAACCTTACGGCAAG
>WHTP01000170.1 GCA_009377695.1 Hyphomicrobiales bacterium
CACACAAATGCCCTTGCTGAAATCGGCGCAACGGCGTCATGCGACCAGGCGATCAAAACGGGGAGAAACGAGCGATGATTCAGGTCAAGAGGCTCGCGCACGCGACCTTCAACACGCCCGACCTCGAGCGGATCGTGGACTACTGGACCCGGATCATCGGCCTCACCCTTGTGGATAAGGGCAAAAGCCATGCACTCCTCGCCACCAAATATGGGGAGGAAGCAATCGCGGTCGAAACCGGAGAGGGTGCGAATCTTGTTCGCGCGGCCTTCCAGGTCGCGCCCGGCACCGGGCTTGGCGATCTGCAGAAGAACCTGGCCGAACACGGCATCAAAAGCGAAATGCGCAGCGACATTTCGCCGGGCGTCGCCAAGGCGATCGTGTTCGCCGACCCAAAAGGCACGGTGGTCGAAATCTTTTCCGACTACCGGCATTCCGGCCGCGACACCGCCGAGCAGGGCGTCATGCCGCTGAAGTTCGGCCACCTCGCCTATCGCTGCAAGGACCCCGTGAAGGTCACGAGCTTCTACACCGACATCCTCGGCTTCAAGGTGTCGGACTGGATGGGCGACCGGTTCTCGTTCCTGCGTTGCGGGCGCGACCATCACACGGTGAATTTCGCGCGCTACGACGAGGAGCGCCTGCATCACATCGCGTTCGAAGTCGCCGACATGGCCGAGGTGCAGCGCTCGAGCGATCTCCTCGCGCGCAATGGCATCCATCTGGTATGGGGACCGATCCGCCATCTGGTCGGCCACAACATCGCGGCCTACCACCGCAATCCAGACGACCAGCGGATCGAGATCTTTGCCGAGATGGACATCATGCGCGACGAGGAACTCGGCTATTTCGAGCCGCGCCCGTGGCATCAGGATTTCCCGCAACGACCGAAGGTCTGGCCGGCGGACACGCTGCGCGCTTATTGGGGTTTCGGATCGTTCGGGACGTTCCCGGGATATCCGTGACGCCGCGGGCAAATTTATGAAAAATAGAAAAACAAATAATCGTATTCCGACGAACGACCAAAGCAAACCGACCAAAGCAAAAAGCCGCCGCGCAACCGCGGCGGCTCTCATTTTTGCCGCGTCAGATCGATTAAACCTTGAGGTTTTCCGCGGATTCCTTGCCGCGGTTGCTGACGATTTCGTAGGTCACGGTCTGGCCCTCGTTGAGGGTGCTCAGGCCCGCACGCTCGACTGCAGAGATGTGAACAAACACGTCCTTGCCGCCGCCTTGAGGTTGAATGAACCCGTAGCCTTTGGTCGGGTTGAACCACTTCACTGTACCGGTAGGCATCGTCGTCTCCTTGCGCCTTGCCTTGTCGAACTCTCGCCGCGAGAGCCAAACATCAGGTCCGAGTTTTTGGGGTGACTTGGGAGCAGCCCAAATGGGAGCCTGGCAAGACATACCGAAAACTTGGCTCCCCTAGCCTGTACGATTGAGGCGAAGAGGTCAATTAAGAATACAGACTGTTATTTGGACTCCAGGGTCGCCTTGTAGCGGGCGATCAGGTCCGGTGGGCTTTGCGCCAGCCGTGCGATCATGCCCCGCACGGTTGTTCCATCGAGCGGACTGACATCGAGCGCGAGCTTTTTCGCTTCCGCCAGATAATCCGGGTCCTGGAACGTCTGCATGAATGCGGTCTGGAGCACTTGTGCCCGATCCGCGGGCACATTCGGCGGCGCGACATAGGGATAGGTGACGCGGAACGGCAACTCGACCAGCTCAAGCATCGCACGATCCTGCGGATTTGATGCAAGTTCTCGCGCAGTCGGCACGTTCGGCATCTTGTTCCAGCGCGTCTCGCGTCCGAACTGCAAAAGGAACCGGAGTTTGCCCGCGCGGATGTAGTTGCCATAGGCACCCACTTGGAGCGGCGCCCAGCCGATCGCGCGGCCGTCGATCTCGCCGCGCTCCATCGCGATCGCGAGATCGGTCGAGCCCTTGTAGCCGCGAATCAATTTGAGATTGAGCTTGAGTACGTCCTTGGCGACCAGCACCACGTCGGTGTCGGTGCCACCGGCCCCGAGCCCGCCGATCAGCGCCGGCCGCATCGTCGGATCCTTGAGGTCCGCGACCGTCTTGAACGGCGCGTCGCCCATGGTCACCAGGAAGTAGGCGCTGTCGGCATAGCTCGAAGAGGTGCCGAGCCAAGTGTAGTTTTCCGCCTTGTACTTGGCGGCGGAGATGCCGAGCACCGGCTGCATCGGCGTGCTGCGCGAGAGGACCGCGAAGGTCAGCCCGTCCGGCTCGGCGACCGAATACATGTAGTTGGCGGCCGTGAGCCCGCCGGCGCCGGGCATGTTCTTGACGATGATGTTCGCCACGCCTGGAATGTATTTGCGCATATGACGGGCAAGTGCACGCGCGGCTGCGTCATAGCCGCCGCCCGCGGCGTTGCCGACGATCAGCGAGACGGTCTTGCCGTCGTAGAAATTCGATTGCGCATGGGCTGTATGGCCGAGAGTGGCAATGCCAGCAGCAATCATAAGACAGAGTCGAATTCGCATGCTTCCTCCCCCGCGTTCCCCGCACGCGGTGCAGCACGAAGTGATGCACTGCAGATGCGGGGTCCCGGTTTCTTTTTGTATGTTTGAACCGGGTCCCGGGTCTGCAGTGCGTCACTGCGTGCCGCACTGCGCCCGGGACATGAGTCAAATCATGCCGGCAGATTGCTAAACCGGCGCAGGTTCTCCTTCTGCCGCTCGTTGCGCGGTGGCAGCTTGAACAAGCGCGCGGCATTGCCGCCGAGGATGTTGTGCTTGGCCTTCTCGGAGAGGAACGGCAGGTCCCAGATCGACGACGGCAGGTCGAAGTCCCAGTGCGGATAGTCCGAGGCGTAGAGGAGCTGCGTCTCCGCATTGATCATGCGGAAGGTGCACTCCAGCGCTCCGCGGTCGACCGCCTCCATCGGCTGCGACGCGTAATACATGTCGCGCATGTAGTCGGATGGCTTCTTCTTCAGCAGCGGATATTCCGACGGCCGCAGCATGAACTCGTGGTCGAGCCGTTGCATCAGGAACGGGACCCAAGCGAGCCCACCTTCGATCCAGATCACCGGCAGCTTGGGGAAGCGCTCGCCGATGCCGTTGGTGACCCAATTGGTGACGTGCAGGATGTTGTAAAACGGGAAACCGAGGCCGTGCACCGACGCGAAGCGATTGAGCGTCTTGAACACCGGCTCGGTCGGATTGATTGCGGAATGGAACGAGAGCGGCAGCCCGCGTTCTTCGAGCGCGCGATAGACCTTCATGTGCCGGTTGTGATGCACCGGCTGGCCGCGCACTGAGGTGATCATGAAGCCTGAGACGCCCTTGCGGCCGGCGAAGGTCTCGATCTGGCGCATCGCCGCATCGGGCTCCGATAGCGGCAAGCTCAACATCGAATAGAAGCGGCCGTCGGATTCCGGCAGCGCTTTCTCGGTGAGCCAGCGGTTATAGGCCCAGCACAGCTCGACCTCCATCTCGGGGTCGGGGTGCAGGCCGATCGCCAGCATCAGGGTCGGGAACAGACAGGAATAGTCGACGCTCATCGCGTCCATCCAACGATGGCCGAGCTGCACGTCGCGCATCTTGCCTTTTTCGGTCTTCTCGGAGGAGCGCAGCGGATAACGCGTGATCCGCCCGCCCATGTCTTGGAAACCGACCGCCAAATTCGGAACGAGGCTGCCGCGCCCCTTGGCCCGGCCGGCGACTGCGAGCTGGCGGACGACTTCGTTCTCGATGAAGGGGAGGATGTCGTCCATGCACTCGTTCTCGTAGTGATGGGCATCCACATCCACGATCAGCATGTCGTCGAACTTGCGCTGCTGTGCCTGCTTCTTGGCGTGCGCCAGAAGCCGCGTGGTGTTGAGCTCTTCGACGGTGACGCGCCGGCCGCGTTCGGCGATCAGTTCCATGGCGTTTCTCTCCTTGTTATTTGGTTGTTTGTTGTTCGGTTTGTTTGGTCCGGCGGGCGCTGACGCGGCGCTTCAGATGCAAGATTATAACGCCGCCAAGTTGCGCAAGGGAAGGCGAGCACTCTCGTGTCCCGGGTCTGCATCGCACCGCTAACGTGCTGCGATGCGCCCGGGACACGCAATCTCTTCGTGATTCGTTCAATTCCGATAGCTCGGATCAATCTTGTCGAGCACCCGCAGATAGGCCGGCCAGTCGGCGGCGCCGCGGCCCGCATCGTGCGACTGGTATTGCGCGGCGACCTTCTCGCAGATGTCGCGCGGGATTTCGATCAGCTCGCTGCCGGTCGCTTCGATGCGCAGTTGGATCTCGGCGGCGCTCATCAGGTATTTCATCAGCACGAACGCCTCACGCGCGTTCTTACCGACGGTCAGGAAGCCGTGATTGTTGAGGATCAGCGCCCGGTTGTTGCTGAGCGCCTGCAGGATGCGGGCGCGCTCGCCGAAGTCTTCGGTGATGCCCTCATACGGGTGGTAGCCGATGCGGTTGTGGAAGCGCATCGCCTGCTGCGATATCATCCGCAAGCCGTGCTTGAGGCCGGACAGCGCCATGCCGGTCTCGGTATGGACATGCACCGAGCAGTTGACGTCGGGCCGTCCGGTAAGCACGCCGCCGTGCAACGTGAAGCCCGGCCGATTGACGCCTGCGGACTCGTCGAGGTCGTCGCGCATGTCGACCTTGACCAGGTTCGAGGCCGTCACCTCGGTCCAGAGCAGTTCGTGCCGCTTCATGAGGAATTTGGTGTCCTCGCCGGGCACGCGCATGGCGCAGTGATTGTAGATGACGTCGTCCCAGCCGTAGTGCGCACAGAGCCGATAAACCGCAGCGAGGTCGACGCGTGCTTGTCGCTCGGCATCGGAGACATCGGCGAGATTGACGGCCGGTTTGGTGGCGATATTCATAGCTGTCGTCCTTCAGGCAGTCGTTTTATTGCAGTGTAGCACCGGAGGCCTGGATGATCTTCGCCCACTTCGGAATTTCGGTCCCGATGTAGGCGGCGAGTTCCTCCGGCGTCGTCGGCATCACGTCCAGGCCTAGCTTGGTAAGCGCCAGGTTGATTTCGGGGTCCTTCAGGGTCGCCATCATGGCCTTGTGAAGGGTGGCTAGCGCGGCAGGCGGGGTTTTCATCGGCGCCACCAATGCATGCCATGCCGTCGCCTCAAAACCCGGAATCGCCGCCTCGGCCACGGAAGGAACATCCGGCAGCAGCGCCGTGCGCTTGAGCGTGGTAACCGCCAAGCCGCGAACCTTGCCGCTTTCCATCAGCGGCTTGGACGGGGACACCGCGGAGAACATCATCTGCACGTGACCCGCGACCACATCGCGCAAGGCCGGCCCGGTGCCCTTGTAGGGCACATGCACCAGGTTGATCTTGGCTTCGGCCTTCAGCAGCTCGGCAGCGAGATGAGGCGAGGAGCCGTGGCCACCGGATGCATAGCTGACCTTGCCCGGGTTGGCTTTGGCGTGAGCGACCAATTCCGCCAGCGTCGTCGCCGGCACGGCAGGATTGACCACCAGCACATTGGCTTGTGCGCCGATGCGCGTGATCGGCGCAAAATCCTTCTCGGCGTTGAAGCCGGGCCGCTTGTAGAGTTGCGCATTGGCGGCGAGGATGCCGCTGTTGGCGAGCAGGATGGTGTAGCCGTCGGGCGCCGCGCGCGCGACGGATTCGGCCGCGATGTTGCCACCTGCGCCGGCGCGGTTATCGATCACGACGGGCTGGCCCAGCACCTGCTCGAGCTTCCTCGAGAACACGCGTGCCATCACGTCGCTCGGCCCGCCCGGCGCAAAGCCGAGCACGAGCGTGACGGGTCGTGTCGGATAGCCGGAAGCGGGATTGGGCGAGAGCCCAACTCCAAACGCGACGCAGGCGACGAGGCTTGCGACAAATCGCACCATTGGCGTTCTCCCATTTCGTGCCGGCATTCTCACGGGTGCCGTTGCAACGGCCATCAAAGTGCGCCATTTCGTCGGTCGCGGCAAGAACCGGCAATTCGGTCCGGAAAAAGCGAGGGAGCGAAACCATGACACTCCGGCAAGCCCTGGCGGCGACAGCGATCGCCGCCGTCGTGTTCGTAACGCCGCACGCGCAGGCGCAAGATCCGTCAAAGGACTATCCGTCCAAGAACATCACGCTGGTGGTGCCGTTCCCGCCCGGCGGCGGCAACGACGCCATGGCGCGGATCATGGCCGACCGGCTCAGCGTCAGACTGGGAAAGACGGTCGTGGTGGAAAACCGCGGGGGTGGTGGCGGCATCATTGGCACGCGCTCAGCCGCCAAGGCCGCGCCCGACGGCTACACGCTGATGCTCGGCCACACCGGCAGCATCGGCATCAATCCGACGCTCTACGCCAATTCGGACATCGACCCGCGCAAGGACTTCACCGCGGTCGGCTTGATCGCCACGATGCCGCTGGTGCTGCTCACGCATCCGTCGGTCAAGGCCAAGACCATTGGCGAGCTCATCGCGCTTGCCAAGAAGCAGCCCGGCAAGGTCAATCTCGGCTCGTCGTCGAAGGGCACCGGCTCACACATGTGCGCCGAGATGTTCATGGCCGAGGCGCAGGTCGACATGAACCTCATCCCCTATAAAGGTACTGCGCAGCTCGTGACCGATCTGGTCGGCGGCCATGTGCAGGTGTCGTTCGGCGTCATCCCGCCGGCCTACGGCAACATCAAATCCGGCAATCTGCGCGCGATCGCGGTGACGAGCCCCAAGCGCACGGCGCTCCTCCCCGAGGTGCCGACCGCGACCGAGTCCGGGCTGCCCGGCTTCGAGGTGGTGCTCAACTACGGCCTGCTGGCGCCCGCCGGCACGCCCAAGCCGATCGTCGACAAGATCAACCAGGCGATGCGCGTCGCGATCGAAAACGAGGAGGTGCGCAAACGTATCTCTGCCGACGGCGCCGAGGCGGTTGCCAGCACGCCTTCGGAATATGCCGCGATCGTCGATCGCGACGAGACGCGCTGGTCGGCGCTCATCAAGAAGCTCAACCTGAAGGTCGAATGATGAAGCGCAGCGACAGCCGGATCATCACCACGCATACCGGCAGCCTGCCGCGTCCGCCAGACTTGGTTACGCTCCTGAACAAGAAGGAGATGGGCGAGGCCCATGATCGCGGCGCTTTCGATGCGCGCATCGCCCGCGCGATCTCGGAGGTGGTGCGGGCACAGGCCGACGCCGGCATCGACGTCGTCGACGACGGCGAGCACAGCAAGGTCAACTGGATGGCCTATGCGCGGGAGCGGCTGTCCGGACTCGAAGAGATCGACGCGCCCGTGAGCTTTCGCGGCGTGACCCGCGACGCCGCCGCGTTTGCCGGCGCCTACGAGGACATGAAGGTGATGCTCGCGGCGCGCTCGGGCGCGCTGGTGGCGAAGCGCACGGTGCGGCCGAAAGCTCGGATCTGCTCCGGGCCGATCAAGTACATCGGCCACGACGATGTGCGTGCCGATATCGATAACCTGAAAAAGGCGCTGAAAGGTGTGAAGACGGAGGAGGCGTTCGTCACCGCGATCTCGCCGTCCAATCTCGAGCTCTATTACGAGAACCGCTACTACGCTTCCGACGAGGAATATCTGGCTGCGCTCGCCGATGCGATGCATGAAGAATACAAGGCGATCGCCGATGCCGGTTTCCTCCTGCAGATCGACGATCCGCGCATGGCGACGCACTACAATCGCGCGCGTGACGCCTCGATCGAGGACTGCCGCAAGTTCATCGCGCTCCGCGTTGAGGCCGTAAACCACGCGCTGCGCGGCATCCCGCAAGACCGTGTGCGCTTCCACACCTGCTACAGCGTCAATATCGCCCCGCGCGTGCACGACTTCGAACTCAAGCACTTCGCCGACCTGATGCTGAAGATCAACGCGTGCGCCTACCTGATCGAGGGCGCGAACCCGCGCCACGAGCACGAGTGGCAGGTCTGGCAAGACGTCAAGCTGCCCGATGACAAGATTTTGGTGCCCGGCGTGGTGTCGCATTGCGTCCACCTGGTCGAGCACCCGGAATTGGTGGCGCAACGCATCGAGCGCTACGCCGGTGTGGTCGGGCGTGAGCGTGTCATCGCCGGCACCGATTGCGGCTTCGGCACCTCAGGCGCCGGTGACGAGGTGCACCCGGACGTCGCCTGGGCGAAGCTCCGCGCCATGGTCGAAGGTGCGCGCATCGCCAGCAAACGGCTGCGGGGGCGTAACTGAGCCGCGGGGACTCTTGTAATTGCGGCGCGCTCCCCCACATAGGCTTTATCGAGTTTCGGCCGAACGACTTGACGTCGCCGCGAATAGCGCGCCTGACTGACGATCTCCCCAAATCTCGAAATCATCGGCAGCGTTAGCGCGCGGCCAATCTACACTCGTATCTAGAAAGGGCTCCCAATGAACAAGGGAACCGTGAAGTGGTTTAACGGCCAAAAGGGCTTTGGCTTCATTCAGCCGGACGACGGCGCAAACGACGTTTTCGTGCATATCAGCGCGGTCGAACGCGCGGGCATGTACAGCCTCGATGAGGGGCAGAAAGTCTCCTATGACGTTGTGGCTGACCGGAAGACCGGCAAGTCCTGCGCCGAGAACCTGCGCGCAGCCTAAGGCCAGCGCAGTACCCCATAGTCTCTGACCACGGATGTACTGGCAGAGTTGTGGTGTTGGGAGCCCCGCCGTCCAGTTCTCTGGATTGCGGGGCTCTTCTTTATTGGCTGAAGTCTTTCCGCTTACCGCGCCGCCACTGCTGCCACCACGTCGACCTCAAACATCATGCCCGGCCGCGCAAGCTGCACCACGTTGAGCAACGTGTGCGGCGGCAGCGGCTTGCCGGCGAACACGCCCGTGCGGCACTTTCGCATCTCCGCGCGATAGCGGATGTCGGTGACATAGGTGGTCGCCTTGACGATATCGGAGACGGTCGCACCGTGCTCCTTGAGCAGCTTGCCGACCTTTTCCCACGCGAACTGGCATTGCGCGAGGAAATCGTCCTTGTGGCGGACAGAGCCGTCGTCTTCGTCCTCCGACCCGATGCCGGCGAGATAGATCATTTTTGCCGGCCCGGTGACGGTCACCACTTCGGAGAAGGCGCCTTTGGCGAATTTGCTGTAGTTGAAGTTCTTCTTTTCGAACGTCTGGGCGTTGGACGCGGTGGCGGACAACAACAGGAGGACGACGGCGATCACGTGTTGCATGGGAGGCTCCGTGAGATGAACTTGCACGGCAATACGATAGCGGTCAGCCTGCCGCTCAGGAAGAATGTTGGATGAGCAACCAGTGCTGAACGCAAGTGCTGAACACACGTGCTGCTGCTCGCGGAGGTGGGATAATGGTGCAATAGGTCTATGGGGTTGCAAAAGCCCGTTGCCAACCGGCCTCATCTGATCCATTTAGTTGTGCAAGCGGTCCCGTAGCTCAGCTGGATAGAGCACCGGTTTCCTAAATCTATTTCGGCCATCCCGGCGCATCCCACGCTATACCTCGGCAGCCGTTTTCATTCGTATTTTCAGGCACAATCTCGGTCCCTCATCCCAGCGCGTCCCGGTTGAAACTTACCCGTCCGGTGGCAATCCCGGTGGCAATAAGAAAACCGCCCGGCGTGAACCGGGCGGCGGAGTTCACGCTGCGCGTAGTATTTCAATGGATGTAGTGTGCCCAGCCCAGCACGACGCACCTCCACCCCGGCCCCTCGCGCAAATGCCACCGCAACAGAGGCGATGAGGATCGAACAAATCGCATGTGCCGTTCGTGCTACAGAGGCTCATAAAAAAACCCACCTACCGAATCGATCGCTGGTAATGCGCCTGGCAATAAGGCTTGCCCTTCACCGCGCGCGACGCGCAGAACAGCTGATCGATTCCGGTCGCCTCTCCTACGGGCCAGCGGCATTCATTGGTGCCGAGATCGAGGAGGGTCTTAGGGGTATGGCCCGCCGACGTCCGTACATCCGGGATCGTCAACGGGCCACTATCGCTAGGATGAACAAAAACGTCATCCATGTCGCGATCTCGTAAGTCCATGTGTTCATGCCCGCCATTCAAAGCCATTATCGATCTCGTCCTCTTCAAGGTCCTTGGCGTCGAGCTCTTCCATGTACTCGGCCAGGGTCCTGGGCCGGATCATCTCGGCGATGATGTCGGCGGCCTTGCGTTGGGGTTCCGCCTCGCTGATCCACGGCCGGGACATGACGGCGTATCTGGTTTCATCGAGGGCGTGGTCCTCGCCTTCGGTATCGACGTCCTCGACCTTTGACTGGTCGTGCTGGGCGAGCGGCAGGGTACGGATGAGATCTGTGCAGACATCGAAGACGTAGAGCATTGCCCGGTGCTGGTCGTCCTCGGGGTGTCCTTTGAGGCGCTGGCGTAGTGCGTCCCAGCCTCCCATTGCGCCGTGTCTGGCGACGCGTCTGTTATCGGCACGGTTGAACCAGACTTTGGAATCTGTCGCGCGCGCGAAGCGCTCGGCGATGCTCGGGCCGCCGTCCTGATTGAAGGCTGCGGGGTCAAGG
>WHTP01000198.1 GCA_009377695.1 Hyphomicrobiales bacterium
ATCCGTTGCTTGATCTCTCGAAGCGACGACGCCCACAACGCAAGCGTCTCCTCAATCGACGCTGCCCGCGTCCACGATCTCCGAATCATGGTTGCCCATGGATTCAGACATCTCCTAAAAAGGCAACTGTAATGTTAGGGCTCGCAAACGCGGCAGAACTTGGAGAAACGGGCCCAGGCGACCCAGCGCCGCAGCGCCCGCCAGTTGTTCCCTACCCCCGGATCACCTAGCCTCCCGGTATTCAACGAATATTCGGGAGAACGTCCGATGCTGCCGATTTGCGCCCGTCCGATCGCGCTCGCTGCCGTGATGGCCGCGTTCATCGCCGCGCCTGCCGCGGCGGAGGACTTCTACGCCGGCAAGTCGATCGAATTGCTGATTGGTGCGGCCCCCGGCGGGGGCTACGACATCTACGGGCGCGCTCTGGCGCGACACATCAGCCGCCACATCCCTGGCAACCCAAACGTCGTGCCGAAGAACATGCCGGGAGCCGGCGGCGCGCGGGCGGCAGGCTTCCTCTCCAACATGGCGCCGAAGGACGGCACCGTCATCGCCAACATCATGCCGGGCGCGGTCATGGACCCGATGCTCGCCCCTAAAGCGGATAAGTTGTTCGATCCGACCCAGGTCATGTTCATCGGCAACGTCAACAACGGCGTCCGCGTCTGCATATCCGGCAAGCACTCGAAGATCCGGACCTTCGACGACGCGCGCAAGCTGAAGGCTGTGTTCGGCGCCGGGGGGGCGAACGATTCCACCCGCGACTACGGCTACCTGCACAAGAAGACCACCGGCGCGAAGTGGGACCTGGTCACCGGCTACAAGGGCACGAGGGATCTCACGATCGCCCTAGAGCGCGGCGAGATCGACGGGTTCTGCGGCTTCGACTGGGCAAGCCTGAAAGCGCAAAAGCCGGATTGGGTTCGCGACAAGACTGTGAACGTCCTCATCCAGGATTCGGTCGAACCGATGGACGAGCTCACCAAGCTCGGCGTCCCGCACGTCATGAAATACGTGACCGACGACACCACCCGCAAAGTCTTGGAGCTGATCCTTAGCCAGACGGTGTTCCACCGTTCCTTCATCGCACCGCCCAAGACCACACCAGCCAATCTTGCAATCCTGCGCAAGGCGTTCGACGCCACCATGAAGGACCCGCAGTTCCTTGCGGATGCCGAGAAGCTGCGCATCGACGTGGCCCCGCTCTCCGGCGAACGCGTGCAAGAGGTCGTGCGCAAACTCTACGAATCGCCGCCGAAGGTCGTGGATCTCGCCCGCGCTGCGATCAACCGATAACTGCGATCAAAATTCATACAAGAACCAAAACGAAGGAAACGCCTGTCATGCCGTCACTCGGTCGCCGCTGGACGCGGGTTACCGCGCTCAGCGCTCTCGCTATCGCACTCTCTGCGCCATCTGCCGCCGCGCAGGATTACTATGCCGGCAAGACCATCGACCTGGTCATCGGCTCCGGCCCGGCCGGCGGTTACGACATCTACGGACGTGCGCTCGCGCGCCATATCGTCCGCCACATCCCCGGCAAGCCCAATATCGTCGTCAAGAACATGCCGGGTGCCGGCAGCGGTCGCGCCGCGGGCTTCCTCGCCAACATCGCGCCCAAGGACGGCACCGTCATCGCCGGCATCATGCCGGGCGCGGTCATGAGGCCGCTGCTCGAAGAGAGGCCCGAAATCCTGTTCGATCCGGTCCGCGTGCAATATCTCGGCACCGCCAACAACGGCACCCGCGTTTGCGTGGGCTGGGCGGCCGCGGGCATCAAAGGCTTCGACGACGTTCGCGGTGGCAAGGAAGTGCCGTTCGGCGCGGTATCGCCGAACGAATCCACTCATGATTATGCCTTCATGCTGCGGCGGACCGCCGGCGCGAAGTACAAGGTCGTCTCCGGCTACAACGGAACGACCGAGATCGGGCTCGCGATGGAACGCGGCGAGGTGGTCGGCTCGTGCGGATGGGATTGGGCGAGCGTCAAGGCGCAGCGCAGCGACTGGCTGCGCGACAAGAAGCTCAATGTGCTGCTGCAGATCGGGTTGGAGCGCAACGACGAGCTCACGAAAATGGGCGTCCCGCATGTGTGGGACTACGTGAAGGCCGACGAGGACCGCAAGATCGTCGGGCTCGTGATCGGCCAGCAGGTGTTCCAGCGCTCCTATATCGCGCCGCCGGAAATTCCGGCGGCGCCGCTCGGCATCCTGCGCAGCGCATTCGACGCGACCATGAAAGACCCGCGGTATCTCGAGGAGGCGAAGAAGCTTCGCATCGACATCGCTCCACTCCCCGGCACCAAGGTGCAGGAAATCGTGCAGAAGCTGCATGCAACGCCAAAGAACATCGTACAGGCGGCGCGCGCTGCGATCCGGCCCTAGTGTGGCGGTTCGTGTCAGAGTGTGCTTCGGGCGTATCACGAACTTCGGAAACGGGACACTAGGACAGCACATGATGCCGCAACTCCCCCGGGCCAAGGTGATTGTGGTGGCACTCGTCACCGCGCTGCCAGCGCTGCCTGCGGCCGCGCAGGATTATTATGCCGGCAAGACGATCGATTTCGTGATTGGCGGCAACCCCGGCGGCGGCTTCGACATCTATGCACGCGCGTTGGCGCGCCACCTTCCCCGCCATATTGCGGGCAACCCGGCGATCGTGGCGAAAAACATGCCGGGGGCCGGCAGCACCAAGGCCGGAGTGCATGTCAGCACCATCGCGCCCAAGGACGGGCTCACGATCGGAGCGGTAACGCCAGGCGCGGTCACTGGACCCTTGCTCGACGACAAGCCGAACGCGTTGTTTCCGGCCAGTAAAGTACAGTGGATCGGCAGCGCGAACAGCTCGACCCGCATCTGCGCGACGTTCGAAGGGTCCAAGGTCAGAACCGTCAACGACATGTTCGCGCAGAAGACGGTCATCGGCGGCGGCTCCTACGGCGACGCCACGCACGACTACGCGCACATGATCCGCAAGACAACCGGTGCCAAGATCGACGTGATCGGAGGTTACAAGGGCACGCTCGACACCACCCTCGCCATGGAGCGCGGCGAGATCGACGGCATGTGTGGCTGGGATTGGTCGAGCGCAAAGTCGCAAAAGCCGGAATGGATCCGAGACGGCAAGCTGCGGCTGCTGATGCAGATCGGCGCGACGCCGGAGGACGAATTGACCAAGCTGGGCGCGCAGGAAGTATGGACGCACGTCAAAGGCGACACCAACCGGCAGATCGTCGAACTGATCGTCAGCCAGCAGGCGTTTCAACGCCCCTATTTCGTGCATGGCGACACGCCGATGGAATACGTGCACATCCTGCGCAAAGCGTTCGATGCGACCATGGCCGATCCGCAATTCCGCGCGGATGCAGCCAAGATGCGGATCGACATCTCGCCTCTGCCGGGCGCGACCGTGCAGAAGCTGGTGCAGACTTTCTATGCGGCCCCAAAAGACATCGTTGAGCAGGCGCGGCGGGCGATCAGACCTTAAACGGGCGGCCGTTCGTGCCGCACGGACACCTCCCGACTGCCCCCCTCACGCCGGCCTTCACCCCATCGGGGGAGGAGGGCGCACACGAGTTCGCGGTACCGCCGTAAGCGACGCAACGCCGCAAGCGTCAGGCGGCGATTTGGTTGTCCGGCGCCGGTGGATGCTCTAGCGTTTTCGACCAGATCGCCGTGGAGCTTGATATGTCGTTCGTGCGCGCCAGTTCCTTGTCCTTGATTGCCACCTCTCTCGCCGTTGCGATGAGTGCCGCGCCCTCCGTGGCGCAGGACTACTACGCGGGCAAGACCATCGAATTCGTCGTCGGCGGCAGTGCCGGCGGCGGCTACGACATCTATGCGCGCACGGTCGCCCGTCATCTGGGGCGGCACATTCCCGGCAATCCGACCATCGTGGTCAAGAACATGCCGGGCGCCGGCTCGACGCGCGCCGCCATTTACATCTCGACCGTCGCACCCAAGGACGGGAACAGCGTCGGCGCTCTGATGCCGGGCGCGATCGTCGGCCCGCTGCTGGAAGACAAGCCGACGACGCAGTTCGATCCGACCAAGGTGGTCTATATCGGCACCGCCGATACCGGCGTGCGTATCTGCGCCACCTTCCAGAACTCGAAGATCAAGAGCTTCGCTGCTGCGCAGAAAAACAAGACCGTTCTCGGTGCCAGTGCCGCGGGCGGCGCCACCCGCGACTACGCCTATCTGCACAACCACACCGCCGGAACCAAGTTCGAGGTCGTTAGCGGATACAAGGGCACGGTCGATATCGGGCTCGCGATGGAGCGCGGCGAGGTCGACGGGCTGTGCGGCTGGGACTGGTCGAGCGTGAAGTCACAGAAGGGTGAGTGGGTCAGGGACAAGAAGATCAATCTGCTGGTGCAGGTCGGTCTCGATCCGCACCCGGAGCTGACGGATCTCGGCGTTCCGACGATCTGGACGTTTATCAAGGATGAGAACGACCGCAAGGTCGTTGAACTCGTCGTCAGCCAACAGATTTTCCAGCGCTCCTACATCGTTCCGCCTGGCACGCCGCCGGAGCAGATCAAGCTCCTGCGCGCGGCGTTCGACGCGACGATGAAGAATCAGCAGTTCCTTGCCGACGCGGCCAAGATGAAGATCTCGATCACCCCGCGATCGGGCCAACAGGTGCAGGACGTCGTCTCGAAGCTCTACGCGACGCCGAAAGAGCTTGTCGAACGCGCCCGCGCGGTGATCAGGCCCTAGTCTAGTCTATCGCCTGACAAAGCGAGGGCCCGCCTTGGGAGCGGGCCCTCGTCGAACCGCCGGATGTCGGCGGATGTCAACCAGTGCTACCGCGACGCCATATTGCGACGGGCGCGGATGTTCGACGTTCCGTGATTGATCCGGATCGTCTTGCCGGTCGTGATCGTCCGCGCCGGAAGGACCCTGGTCTGCGCCAGGTGCCGCGTCTGCGGCACGAAGACGGTGCGGTGATGAACGCGCGTGATCATCTGAGTCCGAATCACCGGCTGCACGCGGGTGATGGTGACATTGCGATGGAGGCGGTTCTGGACATGGGTCCGGTTGACGTCATTGTAGCGCGTGATGTTACGCACCCGCTGCACGGTCCGGTAGCGATAGGACGTGGTCGTCCTCGGCCGGGCGGCAGCACCGCCCATATCGATCGTCCTGCTGGACATCACGTTGCGCGCCGGAAGCATCTGGCTCCTGGACAGATTTTGGGTCCGGTGGCGGACCACGGTCCGGTTGTGAACCCGCGTGATGCGATTGACTCGGTTGATCGGCTGCACGCGCGTGACAGTGACCACCCGATTGACTTGCGGCACGCGGTGGGTCCTCGTGACGTTCCTGTACTTTGTAACGTTACGGGGCTGCTGCACGTTCCTGTACTTGTAGGATGTGCTCACGTGGCTGCTTGCCCCCTTTTTGGAGCGAGCGTCCGCAGGTATCGACGTCATAGAGATCGCGAACCCAGCCACAACTGCGGCCGCACACAGTCTTCCTAGAAGCATCGTCATGGTTTGAAGTCTCCCTGTAGGTAGCCGTTCATCTCTCGCGGACGCCCGGGGGGAGCCTCGCGATGAGCGGCAGCCTAGGCGCGGGACTTGACGAAACTCTAAGAACGGCCGGAAACCATTTCGAGAACTCTGCCCCAGTTCCTTCTCAATATTAACTCTGATTCCAATACACCTTTGCGCCCTATTGGGGTCCATATTTCATCAGATTTTCATCAAATTACGCCTGCATTCCGCCGATCACATGGCCGCGTCAACTCGACGGAGATGTGATGTTTCAAGTTTTGCGTATTGCCGCGGTCGCAGCGTCGTTCGCTGTGCTCGCCGGTTCTCATGCAGCGTCCGCAGCGCCCCGCACCGATTGTCGTACGCAGGCGATCAACGATCTGCAGCGGCTGTCGCCGGACGGCCACGCAATCTACCGGGCGATGACGGATAAGAAGCAATTTATGGTGTGGCTGACCTGCGACGATGTCCACCTCGGACTGTCGACAAGCGTCCATGAATCCGTGCACATGCTGACCCATGAACGGAATGCGTTTCCGCTGATTGAAGGCGGCGAAATCCGCCGCCCGCACGAGGTGTCGAAATTCTTCCCGCCGCGGGAGATTGCCAAGAAGTTCGATCCCAAGGACGCATACGTTCAGACCTATCTTCGCCCCGGTGCCGCCTCTTCGGCAAACGACTTCCTGTATCTCCTTGACGAGCTCAATGCGTACAGCCACGACTTGAATTCGGCGGTGCAGCTCGTTTCGCTGCAGCGGCGCGATCGGCAGGCCGATCACCGCGATGGGCTTGCGGCCCTCATGTCCTTTGTCATGGGCTATGTCTAGGCGGCCGAAAAGACCAAACCGACCACATGGGAAGGCTTGATGCGTCCGGGGCCGCGGCGAGTGGTCCAGACATTATGGGCGCAGGCTGAGACAGCGCTTGCCGCGTCCTGCGGAATACCGGGATTCGGCGCGAAGGACC